>JAISJH010000037.1 GCA_031261635.1 Oscillospiraceae bacterium | reverse complement strand
GCGACCGCGTGAATTGTTACGTTCATATGCCATAATTGTGTTACCTCCTCCTAGAATTGTAAGCCGCCGGCGCGCGCGCCCTCGGCAAGAGCGGCTACCCGCCCGTGATATACGTATCCCCCGCGGTCAAAGACAACGGTTTCGATACCCTTTTCTTTAGCGCGTTTGGCTACCGCTTCGCCGACCTTTTTAGCCGCTTCGGCATTACCCGTTGCGCCCTCAAAGTCTTTTTCAACGCTCGAAGCCGCGGCGAGCGTTACTCCCGCAACGTCGTCGATAACCTGAGCGTAGATGTGGTGCAAACTGCGGAAAACATTCAGGCGCGGGCAATCCGCGGTACCTGAAATTTTTGCGCGGACACGCTTATGGCGTCTAAGCCGCTGCCCTTTTGTATCGGGTCTTTTTAACATTTCAGCTACCTCCTTTACTTACTGCCCGTTTTGCCTTCTTTTCGGCGTATGACTTCGTTAGAATATTTTATCCCCTTGCCGAGATACGGCTCGGGAGGACGTTTCTTGCGAACGTCTGCGGCGAACTGCCCGACCTTTTGCTTGTCGATGCCGTTGATAACAACGCTGTTAGCCGTAGGAACGTCAATAGTGATTCCGGGAATTTCCTCAACAATTACCTGGTGCGAATACCCGAGGTTCATAACGAGCTGAGTACCCTGCTTAACCGCGCGGTAACCTACTCCGTTGATTTCAAGCGTCTTAGCGAAGCCGCTCGTAACGCCCTCAACCATATTCGCGACTAAGGTTCTTGTCAAACCGTGCAGCGAGCGGTTGATTTTCTCGTCATTCGGGCGGGTAACGTTAATAACCTCGCCGTCGAGAGCGACCGTGATGTTAGGGTGCAAATCGCGCTCGAGCAGTCCCTTGGGACCCTTGACGCTGATGTGTACACCGTCGATTTTTACTTCAACCCCCGCAGGTACAGGGATTGGAGCTCTGCCTATACGTGACATAATAAGTTCCTCCCCTTACCAAACGAACGCGAGGACTTCACCGCCGACGCGTTCCTGACGCGCCTTCTTGTCGGTAATTATCCCCTTTGATGTTGAAATAATCGCGATTCCCAAACCGCGCAGAACCTTCGGAAGCTCGTCGGCGCCCGCGTATACACGCAGCCCCGGCTTGCTCACGCGTTTGAGACCCTGTATGACGCGCTCTTTGTTGCCGTTGTATTTGAGCGTTACGCGGATTGTCCCCTGCGCGCCGTCGTCGATTAGCGAGAAGTTTTTGATATAACCCTCGGCGTGGAGTATCTCCGCGATTGCCTTTTTCATATTGGACAAAGGTATGTCCACGGTGTCGTGCTTCGCGGCGTTAGCGTTGCGTATGCGCGTCAGCATATCCGCGATGGGGTCTGTGATTTTCAAGTGTTTGTTCCTCCTTAACCTATCGGCCGTGCCGACGGTTTTAAGTTGTGATATCAGCAGCCAAATGGTCTGCCAACGTTGTTATCAGAAATAAAAAAGCGTCTTTACTAAGTTCTTCAAAGTTATTATCTGAAAATATTTCTTGCGCGTCCCGTAAAACAAACGGAGCAGTGACCGCGCCGCGATTACTCAGGTACAGGCAGATAGCGTCGTGCAGTAACCAACTCGCAAATTCAAGGTTTATCTTTGACGACAGTACCTCTGACGCATCCTGTTTATCAAGCCTGAAAAACGGACGATATTTCATAGTCCAATAAGCGCGCAATACGGTTTCTGTGAACTCACTCATTTCAAGTCCCTCAAAAACCTTACGGTAAACACGTTCGCGCTCAAGAAGAGCAACTATTTTTTGAACGCTTGAACCGTCAATCTTCAGCGCTTTCTTTTCAAGCCCGATTGTCGTACTCGCAACATCTGTTAACATTCTAACGTAATCCGCAACACGTTTAGCGATTACAATTTTATCTTCACTGTCAACGTATTGATATTCAAAATTATCTATATTGCTGCTTTTCTTTGGTTCCGGCATAATTAACCCTCGGCAAAAGTTTTATCAAGATATGTTTGAATGTCTTTCCACAAGTCGCTCTCGTAAAATTCGCGCTCTTTTTTAAGGCGTTCTTCTTCTGTGATGCCGTACTTTACGCAGTATCTTTCTTCATTTGTAAGCTTTCTGCCCGGTTCGCGGGTAGCTATTTCTTTTTCGTATTTTGCCAGGCGCACGTTGCGAGCCATAATATCATCGCTTACAACATTCCGCTTGGGTTCTATTACATTTGCCGTCTGTGTCAATGTTTGAGTTTTATACATTATAGAAGCCTCCTTGACAACAGTGCGTAATTGCCTACCAACTGGCTTTCCTTACCCCCGGTATCTCGCCCTTGTGGGCGAGTGTGCGGAAGCATATACGGCATATCCCGTAGTCGCGGAGATACGCGTGCGGACGTCCGCAAATCTTGCACCGGTTATACGCGCGGGTGGAGAACTTAGGCTCCGCGGCCTGTTTCAGTTTCATTGCTTTCCTAGCCATAACTTTTTCTCTCCCCCCTTATTCTGCCGCGAACGGCGCGCCGAGTAGCCGCAGTAACTCGCGGCCTTCTTCGTCTGTCTCGGCCGTGGTGCAGATTACTATGTCCATACCGCGGATTTTGTCTATTTTGTCGTAGTCGATTTCCGGGAAAATCAACTGCTCTTTGATACCGAGCGCGTAGTTGCCGCGTCCATCGAAGCTGTTGGGGTTAATCCCGCGGAAGTCGCGCACGCGGGGAAGCGCGACGTTGAGGAACCTGTCGAGGAACTCCCACATTCTTGAGGCGCGAAGCGTGACTTTTACGCCGACGTTCATACCCTCGCGAACCTTGAAGTTAGCGACGCTCTTACGGGCTTTAGTGATAACGGCTTTCTGCCCGGTTATAGCGGAAATGTCGTTAACAACCGCCTCCAGCGCTTTAGCGTTTGTAGCGCAGTCGCCCGCCCCGACGTTGATTACGATTTTATTCAAACGCGGGATTTGCATAACGCTTTTATAGTTGAACTTTTTCATTAAAGCGGGGGCAACCTCCCCGGTGTATTTGCTCTTTAATCTTTCCAAGGCTAGTTACCTCCCTTCATATTTCTTCGCCGCATTTTTTACAAGCGCGGCTTTTGCTGCCATCTGCGGCAAATTTATAAGCGATACGCGTGGGTTTATCGCACTTCGGGCAGACGCGCTGGACTTTGCTCGCGTAAATCGGGGTTTCCATTTTAACAATACCCGCCGTGTTATCCCCCGCTCTGCGCGGTTTACGGTGCATTGTCGCTACGTTAACGCCCTCGACTATGACTTTGCCGCCCTTAGGGTCTACCGAGATTATTTTTCCGCGTTTGCCCTTGTCCTTGCCGGATAAAACAACCACGTTATCATCTCTTTTAAGTTTCATCTTTTCGCCCTCCTATATCACTTCGGGAGCAAGCGAAAGGATTTTCATATAGTCCTTATCGCGAAGCTCACGGGCTACCGGGCCAAAGATACGCGTTCCGCGCGGGTTCTTGTCGTCTTTGATTAAGACTGCGGCGTTCTCGTCGAAGCGGACGTAGGTTCCGTCAGTTCTGCGTACTCCGTACGCAGTCCTCACTATAACGGCCTTGACTACTTCGCCTTTTTTGACTGTACCGCCCGGAGCGGCTTTTCGTACCGAAGCGACGATTACATCGCCGATATTGCCGTATTTCCTCTTACTGCCGCCCAGTACGCGAATACATTTGATTTCTTTCGCGCCCGTATTATCGGCGACCTTCAGATAGGTTTCTTCCTGTATCATTGAGTTTCGTCACCTCCTTATTTCGCTTTTTCGATTATTTCAACCAGCCGCCAGCGTTTATCCTTGGAGATTGGGCGCGTTTCCATTACGCGCACTCTGTCCCCGGCTCCGGCTATGTTGTTTTCATCGTGAGCTTTTAGTTTGTACGTCCGCTTGATTATCTTGTTGTAGAGCTTATGCGCTACACGGTCCTCAATCGCGACCGTAATGGTTTTATCCATTTTGTCGGACACGACACGCCCGACTCTGGTCTTTCTCGAAGTGCTTCTGACTTCAGCCATTGTGTGTCATCTCCTATCTCGCCAGTTCCCGCTCGCGCTGTACTGTTTTTACGCGGGCGATAGCGTGTTTTACTTCGTGTATTTTCATCGGGTTCGAGAGCTGATTAGTCGCCAACTGCATTCTTAGCATAAACAGGTCTTTCTTAAGCTCATTGAGCTTTGCTCCTAATTCGTCCGTACTGAGCGCTCTGACGTCGCTAACTTTCATAAAACATCACCGCCTTTTTCTACGCCGTTTGCAGTGGGTGAAATCTCGGGACTCGCAACGGTTTCAACCTGTGTGTTCTCCTCACCTGCCAGTTGCGCCGTGACAGACGCCTGCTGTTCCGCTTTCGTTACGAACTTCGTCTTTATCGGCAGCTTGTGTCCCGCCAGACGGAGCGCTTCTTTCGCGACTTCCTCCGATACGCCCGTTATCTCAAACATCACGCGTCCCGGCTTTACGACCGATACCCAGTATTCCGGTGAACCCTTGCCGCTTCCCATACGTGTCTCGGCGGGTTTCTGCGTTACCGGCTTATCGGGGAATATTTTTATCCAGACCTGACCGCCGCGCTTGATATAGCGCGTCATAGCGATACGGGCGGCCTCGATTTGGTTCGAGGTTATCCACGACGGCTCGAGAGCCACTAAGCCGAAGTCGCCGTAGGTTACGGTATTACCGCGAAGCGCCTTGCCTTTCATACGGCCGCGCATTTGCTTGCGGTGTTTTACCCTTTTTGGCATTAACATTTAGCTTGCTCCCCCTTCCGTCGGTTGTGGAGTAGCCGGCGGTGCCGCCGGACGGGTATTGGTATTAGGACGGAGCGTACTGACCCTGGGTGCCGCCGGAGCCGCTCCCGTAGCCGGCGCGCCCGAAGCGTAGCCGCCGCTCGGACGAGGTGAATAACCGCCGCCCGCCGGACGCGAGCTTCCGCCGCCGCCGCCGTAACCGCTTCCGCCGCCTGTACGATTTCCGCCGCCGTAACCGCCGCCGCCTGAACGTCCGCCGCCACTGCGACCGCCGCCGCCGCCAAAACCGCCGTCGCGATTATCGCGGCGCGGACGAGCGGGACGCTCGTTTATCGGCTTACTCGTATCAAGCGTGCGGGGCGTACTCCTAAGCGCCTGATTTAAGATTTCGCCCTTATAAATCCACACTTTTACGCCGATACGCCCGTAGGTCGTAGCGGCCTCGGCAAAGCCGTAGTCTATATCCGCGCGGATTGTTTGCAGGGGAATTGTCCCCTCGTGATAATGCTCGGTACGCGCGATTTCAGCTCCATTCAGGCGGCCGCTTACCGCGACCTTAACCCCGCGAACTCCCTGACGCATAGCTCTCTGAATAGTATTTTTCATAGCTCTGCGGAAGGCGATACGCTTTTCAAGCTGTTGCGCGATATTCTCAGCGGCGAGCTGCGCGTTCGTATCGGGGGTTTTAACCTCGACGATACTTAAGGCAACCGGCTTGCCAATCATTTTTTCAAGCTGCAACCGGCGAAGCTCAATATCCGCGCCGCCCTTGCCGATTACAACGCCCGGACGCGAGCAATGGAGATAGATGCGAACCCTGTTGCTGTCGCGCTCAATCTCAATCTTCGGAACCCCGGCGTGGAAAAGGTCTTTCTTAAGCTGTTTTCTGATGTTATAGTCCTCAACGATGAGGTCGCCGACTTTTTCGTTACTTGCGTACCAGCGCGAGTCCCAGTCTTTGATTACCCCAACGCGAAGCCCGTGTGGGTGTACTTTCTGTCCCATTTTAGGCCCTCTCTTTCACAACGACGGTAATGTGGGAAGTGCGTTTGAGAATCTGGCTGTAACCTCCGCGAGCGCGCGCCATTCCGCGTTTCAGCGTCGGCCCCGGATTCGCGAATACTTCACTGACATATAATTCGTCGGGGTTTAGCTCGTTATTGTTCTCCGCGTTAGCAACCGCGCTGCCGAGTAATTTGAACAGCAAATCGGCGGCGGCCTTGGGAGTGTTTTTCAGTATATGCGCCGCTTCCTCCGCGTCCTTACCGCGTATTAGGTCGCATACTATCTTGACCTTACGCGGTGAGATGCGGGCATAGCGCAGGATTGCTCTGGCTTCTTTGTTATCGGTCTTTGCCATATCCGTATCCCTCCTTTACTTTTTCGCTTTTCCGGCGGTTTTACTGCCCGCGTGTCCGCGGAAAGTGCGCGTTGGCGCGAACTCTCCGAGCTTATGACCTACCATATCCTCTGTTACGTATACGGGAATGTGCTTGCGTCCGTCGTGTACCGCGATTGTGTGACCCACAAAGGTCGGAAATATCGTGCTTGCACGCGACCACGTTTTAAGGACTTTCTTTTCGCCCGCGAGGTTCATTGCGTCCACCCTTTTAAGGAGTTCCGGCGCGGCAAAAGGTCCCTTTTTAATACTTCTGCTCATTTTTTCACCCCTTACTTCTTATTACGGTGCTTGACAATGAACTGCTCTGTAACGTTCTTTGCCTTGCGTGTCTTATATCCGAGCGTCGGCTTACCCCAGGGTGTTACGGGTCCCGGACGTCCTATAGGCGATTTGCCCTCGCCGCCGCCGTGAGGGTGGTCTACAGGGTTCATAACGCTTCCGCGTACCGTAGGTCTCCAGCCCATATGGCGTTTGCGCCCGGCCTTGCCGATTTTGATATTCTCGTGGTCGATATTGCCGACCTGCCCGATTGTAGCCTTACAATTCATACGAATGTAGCGCGTCTCGCCGCTCGGCAGACGCACCTGCGCGAGCTTGCCTTCTTTTGCCATAAGCTGCGCCGCTACTCCCGCGCTGCGTACAAGCTGCGCTCCGTTACCGGGATACAGCTCTATAGCGTGGATAACCGTACCGACCGGGATTTTCTCTATCGGGAGGCAGTTGCCCGGCTTGATATCGGCGGTTTCAGAGGAGATTACCTTATCCCCGGCTTTCAGCCCCACGGGAGCGAGGATATAACGCTTCTCGCCGTCGGGGTATTCTATCAGCGCGATAAAGGCCGAGCGGTTCGGGTCGTATTCCAGACGAAGCACGGTACCCTCTACATCGAGCTTATTGCGTTTGAAGTCGATTATACGGTATTTCTGACGGTTGCCGCCGCCGTGGTGACGAACCGTTATGCGCCCGTAGGAGTTGCGCCCGGAGTGTTTCTTTAGAACCTCTGTAAGACGCTTCTCGGGGCGGGCGTGTTTGTCTACTCCGTCAAAGCCCGATACGGACATATGTCTGCGGGAGGGCGTAGTAGGCTTGAATAATTTTACTGACATCTTACACCATCCCTTCAAAAAATTCTATTGTCTTGCTCTTGGGCGTTAGTATGACTATCGCCTTTTTCCATTCGCTCGTCATACCCTCGGGGTAGCGTCCGTTGCGGCGCTTCTTGCCGGGGACTATCATAGTATTGACCTTGCCGACTTTTACGCCGAAGGCTTCCTCGACCGCCGCCTTGATTTCGAGCTTGTTCGCAGTCTTATCAACCTTGAAAACGTAGCGCTTGTCGTCTACGCCTTTCATTGAACGCTCGCTGATTACGGGACCGCGGATTATATCGTATAGGTTTTTCATTCTCCGTACACCTCCGTAATTCGTTCAAGCGCCGCTTCGTCAACTACAAAGGTGTTGTATTTGAGAACGTCGTAGGGCGACAGTATATCGGCGGTCGTAGTTATAACCCCCGGTATATTGCGCGCGCTTCTGATAATATTATCGTTCTTTTCCGGCGTAACCGCCAGCACTTTCTTGCCCTCAAGCCCTACCGCGTTTAAGAAGCTCACAAAGGCCTTGGTCTTAATCTCCGGCAGCTCGAGCTTATCAACCACGATAACCTGGTTTCTCTCCGCAACCTTAGAAAGTGCGCTCCAGAGCGCCAAACGGCGCACCTTTTTATTAAGCGAATAGCGGTAATCGCGGGGCTTCGGGGCGAAGACCACGCCGCCGTGCGTGAAGTCCGGGGCGCGGGTTGAACCGTGACGCGCGCGTCCCGTTCCCTTTTGCCTCCAGGGTTTCTTGCCGCCGCCGGAAACTTCCGCGCGGGTTAGCGCGCTCTGCGTTCCCTGACGCTGATTCGCGAGATAGTTCTTCACGTAAGCGTGGAGTACCGGCTCGTTCGGTTCTACGTCGAAATAATCCGGCAACTCTATTTCGCGAAGCTCTTTGCCGCTCATATTGTATACTTTTGCTTTTGCCATTTCAGCCGTCCTCCTTTCTATTTCTTCCTTGCGGACGCCTTTTGAGCGTTCACAGGACCTACCTGCTGTACTTGTTTTACCTTATGCACCTTTACGGTATCCTTAAGGTAGACTATCCCCTCTTTGGGTCCCGGTATCGCGCCGCGAACCGCTATGAGGTTAAGTTCCGGGTCTACCGATACTATCTCGATATTCTGAACGGTAGTTGTGTCCACGCCGTAGTGTCCCGCGCCGATTTTGCCTTTGAAAATACGGCTCGGGCTAGTTCCGCTGCCCATTGAACCCGCGTGTCTGTGAACGGGGCCGCCGCCGTGTGTCATAGGCGTGCGCTGCGCGTTCCAGCGCTTGATTACGCCCGTAAAACCGTGACCCTTGCTGGTTCCCGTTACGTCAATGTAATCGCCGACCGCGAAAGTGTCGGCTTTCAGAACCTGTCCGACTTCCAGCGTTTCAGCGTCCGCTAAACGAAACTCCTTAAGGTGTTTCAGAATAACACTGCCGGCTTTTTTGAGGTGTCCGACTTCCGGCTTCGGGAGTTTCTTCTCGGCGATTTCCTCAAAGCCCAGCTGTACCGAAGCAATGCCGTTGACTGTTTTCTTTTGAATGACGTAGTTAGGTCCCGCTTCAATGACGGTGACAGGGATTACCTTGCCTTTATCGTCAAAGATTTGGGTCATTCCGACCTTTTTGCCGATGAGCGCCTTTTTCATATCCGCTCGCTTCCTCCTGTTAGTTATTGGTTGACGCTTTATCAGTTATCAGAGTTCAAATATCAAATATCAGATAATTAACTCTTTTACTTTCCGCGCCAACTTGACTGTTGTTATCAATGTGTAATTACGTTATCTGATATTTGATATTTGCACTCTGATAACTGATACTTACATATTGATTTTGATTTCAACCCCGGCGGGAAGCTCAACAGACATAAGGGCTTCTATGGTTTTTTGCGAGGGGTTTGAAATGTCGATAAGGCGCTTGTGAGTGCGCCGCTCGAACTGTTCGCGTGAGTCCTTGTGCTTGTGGACGGAGCGCAGGATAGTGATAATCTCGCGCTTTGTCGGGAGCGGGATAGGCCCGCTGACCTTCGCGTCGGTCTTTTTCGCGACCTCGACGATACGCGCCGCGCTCTGGTCGATAAGCTGGTGGTCGTAGGCCTTGAGCCTGATTCTGATAAGGTTTTGAGCTTTTGCCATTTGGCAGTGTCCTCCTCGTAGTGATATTTCTACGTGACAGCGGCGAAACCCGCAACCGCGCCGGGTGTATCGCGTAAGCCGGATACACACAGGAAGCCGCAGTTCCCCCGCTCCGGGCAATCTTGAAAAGCAAGTTCCCCCGAATAGCACCCGCCGAGCGGCAAAGTTTTACAGCGTCCGCACACAGGCACTAGAAGATTATAACACAAGCGTATAGAGCTTGTCAAGTGGTAATTTGCAAAATAATAAAAAAAGTTTTCGCCGAGAGCGAAAAATAACGCTTGACAAGCGCGAAAGTTTGTGCTATACTATATAAACACTCTGAGGAAACACGGTACCGCCTGAGTGACCATATCGCGGGGTAGAGCAGTCTGGCAGCTCGTCGGGCTCATAACCCGGAGGTCGTTGGTTCAAATCCAGCCCCCGCAACCACCTGAAAGCCCTGTAAACACTAAGTTTGCGGGGTTTTTGCTATTGGCTGAACCTCCGGATTTTTGTCTTGTTCTAAACTGTGTTCTAAACTTTATCCGCATTTTTTCTGGAATGTTACTGCGGACGTCAAACTATTTGCCATACCTTGCTTGCGCTTTGCATCGAGATGTGCGTAGATGTTTGCGGTCGTAGTGATGTCCGCGTGTCCGAGCCATTCCTGAATGTCTTTAAGACTGAAACCCAGTGAAATCAGTAGCGAAGCGCACGAGTGGCGTAGGTCGTGGAATCTGATGTGCGGTAGGTCATACTTCTTCAAGAGGTCTCCGAACTTACCCGTTACAAAATCAGGGCGAAATAAGGTTCCGTCGTCTCTTTTGAATATGTAATCGTTTTCGTGATACTCTTTTCCGAATAAGCGGCGGTTTTCTTTTTCTGTTGCTTTCAACGCTAAGAGCATTTCGCGCACATCATTAGTCAAAGGGAATGAACGGTAGCTTGAGGTGCTTTTGGTAGTGTCTTTTAGCTCAATCGTTTGTTGCTGTACGACTGTGTGTTTGATTGTCACTATGTTGCGCGGAAAATCAATGCTGTCCCATTTTAGTCCGAGAACCTCGCTTCT
>JAISJH010000124.1 GCA_031261635.1 Oscillospiraceae bacterium | reverse complement strand
CGACGCTCTTCCGATCTGGGGATAGGGGTTAGACGTGGGAGGCGGGGTACGACGGTTTTCGTAACCCTCGTCCTTATCCCCTCTGTGGAGGGGTGCCGTCCGCAGACGGCGGGGTGGTTTTCCCGCGCCGTGCGCGGACGTAACCTCCGTCCCATTCTCCAAAGCCCCCCTCTTTAGAGGGGGGTGCCGCCTCAGCGGCGGGGGGTGTCCCGCGCCGTGCGCGGACGCAACCCTCGTCCACCGTCCCGGCGCAATGCGCCGGAACAGGGCAGGGCGAAGCCCTGCCCGTCTTTGCGAAGCCGCCACCGCATTTGCGATACGTAGTTAATGAAACGCGGCGAAGCAATCCAGGGTTGACGTAGGCACCCAAGATACGTAAGACGTAAGTTACGCCCCCGGCACTGGATTGCTTCGCACCTGTAACCTTGTACGTATCGCGGGCTTACCGGTGCTTCGCAATGACGGTGTGCCTGGACGGCGCACCACGCGCACGGCGCGTGGCAGGGGAGGCGCACGGCGCGGGTAAGGGCGGGTTTGAAACCCGCCCCTACGAACCGCGACGCACATTGTCCCCGCAAAACCCGATATTCCCACGCCGTTACGCGAATTTGTCCCAGTCAACAAACACGAACTGCCCGCCGCCTTCCGCGTTCCAACATTCTCTTGCGTATTCCGCGAATTTGTGCGCCGGGGCAGGGGGGACGGCTTTACCAATCGGCGCGAGGTTGACCACGTATAGGTCGGAGTCGTCAATCGGCACGGCCACGGGCTGTTTGCCCCGTTGAATAAGCAGTACCGTGACACGTTCGCCGCAGTTTATATCCGCAAGTTTTACCAGCGGATATTTAGCGCCGCGTAAAGTAACACTTCCCTCCGCGAGCGATTTCGCGGAAACCTGGAAAACTTCGCGGACAAACTCCGCGCTTTCAATAAGCGGTACGCCGCCTACGCTGAACGGAACGAGCTTGCTGACTACGTTGATTGACTGTATAGGTTCCGACGGAGCCGGCAGCAGCGAGGGCTGTATGCTTACACCCGTTGACGCGCCTATGAACTCGTTCATAAGCTCAATAATATCGGTAACGCAGACTGCAATGGCCTTGTTCGTTCCGGGAGCCTTTTCCTCAACGCGCATCATTTCTAATACGCCGTTAAGTGACAGCAAGCGCATTTCCCGCGCGATTTCTATTGCCTGCGCCTCGTCCGCGTCAAATAGCGCGTTCGCCAGTTTGCGAAGCTCCCAGTTTATGACGGCATAGCCCTTGCCGTTAGCTCCCGCACGCGCCGCCTCCGTTGATAGATTTGCCGCTAACGCCCAGAGTTTATGAGCGTAGCGTTCGATTAGTCTTTTATCCATAGTTATAACCCTCCATAGTGGTAATCATTGTCGTTCAAGGCGTAATAAGGGGCAAGCTCGGAGCGCAGTTTTGCCAAAGCGCGGCGGTGCTGCGACAGCACTGTATTGAGGTTCAGGCCGTGCCTCTCGGAAATTTCGCGGAATGAAAACTGCCCGTAGTAGCGCTCCGTGATAACCACGCGCTCGAAGTCGCGCAGTATTTCGAGCGAAGCCAATACGGCCTCGGTATCGTCCGAATGTTCCATTTCGTCCGCGAACATTTTAGCGTTTACAATCGGCGTGAGCAGTAACAGCAGCGCGTCCCCGGCTTCGGCTCTGTGAAAATATTTGTAGGCTGTACGCAGAGCCGCCTTAGACAGATAGCCGAAGTTTAATAGCTCCGGCGTGAAATCAGGAGATTTCAGCACATCAAGAAGCGCCTGCTGTACAATATCCTCGGCGCAGTCCGCTATAGCCGGGCGCGAAGCGAACTTATACCGAATATAATCCGTGAGCCGCGTAAGTAATTCAGCGTCCAAAATATTTGTCCCCTTATTGTTGCCTTCACTATATAAAGGCGTTTAGAAGCGCGGTTTATTGCAAAGTCGCAAAAATATTTTTCGATATATACACAAAACTTTTGTTTTTTGCATATACCAGATTTACCCATAAAATTACCATTATTTTAGGACTATTACAATTCGGTTACATATGTTATTATTTAACCAACCTAGGTCACCCTTTCCAATAGTTCCAATTGTACAGTCAACGTAATATTGCGGTAACATTCCAAAGTGCCGCAGGGAGGTAGAAAGATGAAACGTTTTGCTACATATTTATTCACATTGCTATTACTATCCGGGCTCGTTATTTTCACGGCGGCGGCGGCCTCGGAACCGTCTGCGTATGAGTGGGAAGTGTTCGACCTCGTAAACGCCGCGCGGACGGACGCGGGCTTGCCGGAGTTACAGTTCACCGCCGAGGCGTATAACGTCGCGCAGCTTCGGGCGGGCGAAGTCCTGCGCTCGTTTTCGCATACGCGCCCTAACGGCACTAATTTTTCACAGGCTTTTACCGACTGCGGGGTAACGTACTCCTTTGCCGCCGAGAATATCGCTTACGGACAGTCAAGCCCCGCGCAGGTTGTACGCGACTGGCTCAATAGCCCCGGACACTATGCAAATATTATGAGTACATCAGTCAAGTACATAGGCGTATCCTACACGGTAGGGCAGGGGAACAGTCCCGCCTGGACGCAGGAGTTCTATAGCCCGAACCAGTGGAACGGCGGGACAGTAACGGTGCTGTCAAGAGCCGGGCAGTCGCTCAATAAGCCGCCGGTTGTCGTTACGCCGCCCCCGGCTGTGGTTACACCGCCTCCGGTCGTAGTTACACCGCCCACGGTTGTAGTTACGCCGCCTCCGGCTGTTGAAACGCCTCCGGCTGTCGTAACTCCCCCGGTTACAGAAGTTACGCCGCCGCCTGTTACGGTGATTGCTTCGCCGGAACGCGGGTTTTTCCCAAGTTTTATGAAAAAAGACTCCGCGCCGCCTGTAGCGGTTGTAACGCCTCCGGCTGTAACTGAAACGCCGCCTGTTGTGATTGTAAAGCCGCCTGTTACAGTTGCGCCGTCAGTGCCAAAAGGGTTTTTCCCGAGCTTTATGTGCAAGTAGGGCAAATGTAGGGGTCGATGCCCACATCGACCCGTCTGGTTTAGTGTGTGAATTTTAATGGTAACGGGTCAAGAGCCCGTCATTGCGAAGCGCCGGAAAGCTCAACATACAACCAAGGCATAGGCGCGAAGCAATCCAGTGCCGCAAACCACAGATACGTATGTTACGCTCCCGGCACTGGATTGCTTCGCCGGTTTCAGTTCTACGTATCGCAAGCCTTCCGCGGCTCGCAATGACGAACTCTTGACTTGCTCCGTTTGAATACACGTTATCAAGTTTTTTATAATCCTTATTCCGACACAACGAACCGCTCAACCGTCAGAACCCTCATTGCGCCGAACGCCTCTATCGGGAGGTGCGTTACAAGAACGTATCTCGCGCCGCGCTTTGCTATTTCGCGCAGGATTGGTGCTAGTGCCGTTGCGGCTTCGTCGTAGGCTGTTGTCTGGAAGGTTTCGTTTAATAGGACAAGCGAATTTTCGCCAAGCTCATCAAATATCGCCCTCATATCCTGTACTTCGCCCTCGAAACGTCCCGCTATATCGTTTTTTTCAAATTCCTTTTCCTCTGAGGAAAATGTCGTAAACACCGTGCCGGGTTTTCCAAGTACCGCGCGTTCGGCGGCTATCGGAAGTCCCGCCTGTCCTAGGCAAACCGCGAGACCTAAACCACGCAGGAAGGACGTTTTACCGCTTGAATTAGCTCCCTTGATTAAAACTCCCGCTTCAGTGGTGCCGAGGGTAAAATCGTTTACTATTATCGGGCGGGTGTCCTCTGTCAGTAGATACAGGTCATATAAACCTTTGAACGTGTACGCGTCAGCGATTTCAGGTACGCACAAATTCAGCCCATTTTCAGCCGCCCAATTGACGTATCTCAAACCCAGCGCGTAGAACGTCAGTTCCTCCGACAAGCCGCGGAAAAACTCGTAAATCCCTCCCGTTATCGCCGTCAGAGCGGTATACAGCTCGTACACGGCCTCGTTGAGGAGGCTTCGCGAGAGTTCCGGGTGTATCCCTCCAAAATCGGGTTCTTTTTTCCTGAACATTCCCAGTACGCGCTTTTTTACTCCCTCTGTTTCAAGCGCGGCTACGTCCGTTATGCCCGCTCTGATAAAATAGAGCTTATCGTCGGCTACCGCGTTGACGCTCCAGGTGTATTCGTCCGCGCTGTCTTTAGTAAACAGCGCGGCGATAGCGGCAATCCCGGCTAAGGAGGCGTCGGCTTCGAGCTTGCCGAAGTATTCACGTATGGCAATTAAACCCCGGGAGTTTAGCGTGTACTCGGCTAAAACCTGCGATAACGCTCTAAAGTGAGCGCAGGTGCGTTCTGTAAAATTCGCCGTAACTTTCAGCGCGGAGTAGCCGCCGCTTGAATGTGACAGTTCAGCCCAGTCGGCGCGGAGACCGTCGTAGCCTCCGAATAAGGTTCGCAAATCGGAGAGCAGACGCGGTTTATCCGCGAAATCGGCAAAAATCTCCTGCCTGTAGCGTATAGTATCAGCCTCTAAACCCTGCCGCGACAGTACGGACAGGAACGTTTCAGTTTCACCGCGGGAGGTCGAAAAGCGGGAGCAAATCTTATCAAGCGCTAAATCGTGAAACGCGGACGCTCCGGCCTGTTCACCGCGCGGACTGTCGGAAGCCGGGAAAAGCAGGCTGAAATTCATCGTCTGACCTCGTTTTCAAGTTCTTTGGGCAGGGGCGCGTTTTTTAGAAGTATATCCTCGAAGTAGCGTCTGCTTGCAAGTTTGCGTACCGCGCGCCTTACGGTAAATTCCACGTCGCGGCGGGTTATCTCGTTTAGCTCCGCGCCTTTGTCGCTCAAACGGTAGTATTGCCCGGCGCTCTCGTTATTATCTACAAGCCCGAGTTTTATAAGGCTTGTAAGCGCGTCTATCATATCAAAATATGTAAAGCCTCTGTCCGCGCCCAAGGTAATATCTGTAATCGACGTTAGATTTACCCAGCGGTTGCACTGGTCCAGTGTATAGAGCAGCAGGCATTTTATGTCGTACTCTGTATGTACAAAGCCGGAATGTTCGTAGATATACGCCGGCGTTTGCCGCTTGCGATTCATAATTCTATAGCCCTCTCGATTGAAAAAAAGTAAATAACACTGCGCGTAACGGGGAGTTTCAGCACGCGCCCGAGCGCAATCTCATAGGCGCGGAGCTGTCCCCTGTAATATTCCACCCGCGCGGGGAGCTGTTCGGGCGTAATGCGGTCTGTCTTGAAATCAACTATTGTAAGCCCGCTTGATGTTTCAAAGCAGAGGTCGGCTATGCCCTGCAATATGACCGTTTCCTTAGTATCCTCCGGGATATCCTCCAGTTGTAAAACGCCGGCAGGAACCAACAGCGAAAAGCGCAGTTCGCGCCAGTGCCTTAACGCGCCCAAAACCTCCGCACCGAGCGGGCTAGCGAAAAAATTATACAATCTATTCGCGTCAACCACGGCCGCCTGCTCGTCCGATAAGTAGCGTTCTACGCGCTGACGCTCTATATCCTCTAAAATGTCAGTAATGGTTGACGTTTTAGAAAAATCTATATGCTGCATAGCGAGGTGCAGGGCTGTTCCCTTGTCGGTTGCTGATAGCTCTTTGCCCTTTAGGAAATTAGGCTGTGCGAAAACCGTTCCCTTGAACGTGCTGTCGTCGCCCTTAAGCTGTGACGCTGACAGCTTAGTAGGAACGCTGACAATTGACAATGGATAATTGACAACTCCCCGTTGCTCCTCTGTTGACGGAGCTTCGGTTTGTTCCTGTTCTATAATTTGCTGTTCTTTTTCAAAAACCGCCGTTTCTGCTTCCAGCACGTTTAATAGCCAGTCGCGGGGCTTGCTTACGCTTTTTAATGTAAGCGGGTTTAGCGTTTCGAGAGTTTTGACGGCTCCGCGCCCCTTTTCGCCCGTTATTGACGCTATCATATAGAGCCGCTGTTTCGCTCTCGTCAGCATTACGTACAGTAGCCTCTGCGCCTCCGCGAACTCCTCCGCTTCCGCGCGTTCCGCTATCGCGAGCCTTCTGCGGGAGTGGTGCTTTGTTCCGCGCCGCTTGTCGATTATGTCAAGCCCTAAGCCGAGGTTTGGGTGAAAGAGTATTTTTGAGTGGTCTGTTAAAAAGGGGAACTCCCCCGCGAGGTCTGCCGCTATTACCGCCTTGTACTCTAAGCCCTTAGAGCTGTGAACCGTCTGAATAATCACGGCGTTTGAGTTTTCCGCGCCGCCGGGCGGTTCCTCGCCGGAGCTTCGCATTTGCTCGAGGCGTTGCAGGAATAAGTATAGACCCTTATAGCCGTTTGATTCAAAACTCGCGGCGGTATTCAGCAGACGCACGTACAGTTCGCGGCTATCCGCACCGAAGTAGACGTCCGTAAAATGTGTACACTCGTCTATTTTGGTTATCAGCCTGTCGCAGGTTACGTCGCTTGCGGCTATGCGGAGTTTCTCCAGGTCAAGCAGAAACGCCCGGCATTTTTCCGCGAGTTCCGCGTCGTCGCTTTGCAAGGCCGCCCAGAGGGCTTCGTAGAACGTCACACCGCTACGGCTCTCGCGTATTTGCGCGAGCATCGAAACGTCAAACATATAGAGCGGCGAATTTAACACGGCTATCAAGGGTATATCCTGCCGCGGATTGTCTATTATTTGCAGATACGACAGCAGTAGAAGTACCTCGTCCCTTGCGAAAAAGTCCGAACGCTGTCTGTCGCTCGCGGGTATGCCGTATTCACGCAGAGCGTTGACGTAGTGGTGACTGCGCTCCGTGGTGGAACGGAGTAAAATTGCAATCTCAGAGTAATTGAAACCTTCCTCGGTGACAAGTTTATAAACCAGACCCGCGACATAAGCGGCCTCGTAGGGTATACGCTCCTCGCCCTCCGGCGTATAGAGTTTTAGAAGCCTCGGGGCAGGGGAGGGCGGGAACGTTCCGCCTGCTTTCAGCTCCGCTTTGCTGTCGTAGTTGATTTCACCAAATTCGCTTGACATAATGCCACGGAAAACGGTGTTTACTGTATTGAGAATTTCGGGGGTTGAACGGAAATTTTCCTGTAGGTGAACAACTTCAAAATCGGCACTACTATAATAGCGCAAAAAAATCGAAGGGTCAGCGCGCCTAAATCTATAGATACTCTGCTTAATATCGCCTACAGCCGTAAACGCGCTTACACCCGCGCCGCGAAGCAGGGTAAACAGCTCGTCCTGCGCGGGGTTGATGTCCTGAAACTCGTCTACAAGTATCTCGCTATACCGCGAAGCCGCGAGCGCCGCGACTTCCGGGTCGCGCAGGAGCTTTATGGTAAGATGTTCCAAGTCTGAAAAATCGAGCGCGCCGCGAGCGGTCTTTTCAGCGGTTATGGCGCTGTCAAATTCGCGCAGGACGGAGAAGAACGCGCTTGCTAAATCGTCCGCGGCGGTATCCTCCGCGTCAAGCGTCTTTTCGTAGGCGCAAAAAATATCGTCGCACCAGCGTTTCCATTCGTCCTTTATAAGGTCGCGGACGTACTTAGCCCCCGCGCTTACCTCGTCTTTAACCTTAGACTTCCACGTGTCCGCGCAGCCGTCGAGCAGGACGTTTCGCGTGTCGTCCCAGGAGCGGCGTTTGCAGATATCGCGCAGACGCTTCAACGCTTCAAGCGTGTAAAGCAGGCAATCACGCGCTTTGTCATATATCGAGCCGCCGAGTTTTTCCAGTTCGCCCGACAGCCACAATATACTTGTATCAACAAATTTTTCCAGATTTTTATATAAATAATCAACGTAAGCCCTGTCGGCACCGTTTATCGCGTTATTCAACCACTCGGCAGGGTCGGCTAAACTTTGAAGTTTGTCGTACACGTCTAAAAGCGAATCCGCGAAATCTGTGTCATTTATGGAACCGGAAAAAATGTCCGCGAGTTTTAGAAAATCGGGATTCTCAATCTCGTAGGAGCCGTCCAGCAGTTCGTTCAGAATTTTCGCGCGGAGGGCTTTGGTTTCGCCGGTTTCCATTTGCCTAAAATCCGGGCGTATGTCGAGCCTCTGCGCGAACTCGCGCAGGAGCGTTCCGCAGAAGCTGTGGATAGTGCTGATTTGCGCCGTATACGCTTTTTGGATTTGCCGCCTGAAATACAGCTGTTCCGCCTCGCCGTTAGCTTCGGCAAGGCGGTTATTCAGCGCTTCGATAATATCGCTCCGAAGCTTATTTGCGGCGGCGCGGGTAAAGGTTATCACAAGGAAGCGGTTAACGTCCGTCCCCGCCTCAACCTGCCGCATAAGCCGCTCGACAAGCACGGTGGTCTTGCCGGAACCGGCGGACGCGGAAATAAGCAGCGGTTTTTCAAGTCCACCGCTGTACTCTATTGCAGCCCGCTGGCTCTCTGTAAACTCTATAGCCATATTGAACCCTTTATTTTTAGTTAACAGTTACCAAATATCAAATATCAAATATTGACCTCACGCGTCAATTATAGCATCATTGCAAAACAGGTCTATTTGATATTTGATATTTGATATCTGCTATCTGTTTAATAACTTCTCCTGCGAGGATAAAGCCCGCTACGGGGGGGACGAAGCTGTTGCTTGCGGGTATCGCGCGTCTGTCGGTGCATTTGCGCTCTGTTCCGGGGGGGCAGACGCAGTTTTTTTTGCAGCTCAGTTCCTCCGTTTCGAGCGGAGTTAGAGGTTCCTCGCGCGAGTAGACTACCTTTAGCTTTTTGACGCCTCTGCGTCTTAGTTCCTTCCGCATTACGCGGCAGAGCGGACACTCGGACGTTTCGTAGATGTCGGCGACCTCGAAGCGCGTAGGGTCGAGCTTGTTTCCCGCGCCCATCGCGGCTATAAGCGGTATGTTCAGACGCTCGCAGTTTTCCGCGAGGGCGAGTTTTGCGGCTACTGTGTCAACCGCGTCGATTACGTAGTCGTAGCGCGTGAGGTCAAGCTCCGCGTCGGGGAGGTAGAACATCTTGTGCGTCACAACCTCGGCTTTTGGGTTAATTTCAAGCAGACGCTCGCGGAGCGCGTCGACTTTATAGCTTCCGACGGTTTTGCGCGTTGCCTCCAGTTGGCGGTTTAGGTTAGTCAGGCAAACCCTGTCGTCGTCGATAATTTCAAGCGCGCCAAGCCCCCCGCGAATAAGCGCCTCCGCGCAATACGAACCCACGCCCCCCGCGCCGAACAGGGCAACGCGGGAGGCAGACAGCGCGGCAATACCGGAGGTGCCGAACATTAGGGCGGAACGTGAGAATTGGTTCATTAGGGGGTTAGTCCTCTTCTTCGGGCGGGGGAGGCGGAGGCGCGGGAACCGTGGTACTGGTTCTAATCGTGAAGTTTGCCCCTGTCGTATTTAGATTTACTCCGTTAGGCGACAGTGAGCCGACGCCTGATACGGTTATCTCATAGCCGGAATTGCTTGTCCCCTGACGTAGCCAGAAAGTGCCTGTGTAGTTTGTAGTAGGATTACCGTCGGCACCTACTGCGACATACGTACCTGTCGGGAGTTGGAACGTCCCGCTGATAGGCGCGGTTGACGCGTTGAACGATAAGTTTGTAACCGTGCCGCTCGGAATAAGAAACGTCGCGTCGGTGTACATTATCGCGTTGCCGCTTGACGGTATTGTTACGAGCTGTATCGTATTGCCGATTATCCGCAGACGCAAGGCTCCCGGAATTACAGCGACTTCGTGATTACCCGCATCGCGCAGTGTTACCTGTACGGAGGCGGCGACGTTCAGGGCAAGTCCGCTGCTTAGTTTGAATTTAGTCGCCGTATTGACGTTTATATCGCTCGTAGGCGCGGAAGCGAAGTCGTAAACCATTTCCGTGGTGTCATATCTAAAGCGGCTTGAACCTCTTATTAGCAACTGCGAGCTGATACCTACGGTAAAGGTTGCGTTATTGTCTGTATTTACATATACGCCGTTAGGTGTTTCTCCCTCGTATATGCTTGTGCCGCTAACCGTCAGTTCTCCGGCGGTGAAATTCGTTCCCGAGCGGAACGAGCCTGTCAATATAAGGTTCTTTCCGGTTGCGGCGTTATTCAGCGTTATTGTGCCGCCTGTTCCTGTCAGTGTAAAGGGCGTATCAAAATCCCCGGCGTTCGCGAAATCAAGCTGTATGCCGCCCGAAGCGACTACTCGCAGCGAGGAAAGCTGTGAAGTATTCGGGCTGGCGTTATTCGGGTTAACCTTAAACGTTGTGCCTATAGGGTATGAGTATAGTATTTGCGTTCTTAGTGTACTGTTAAGCGACTCCTCAAACAGATAATTTATGCCGTCTATCATTATTATTCTTTTTACATCGGTCGAAGGCGGCGTGGTATCTAAATCAACCGTAACGGTTGTTGAACGGCTCGCTATTTTGTTTACGTCCGAATATCCCGTTGCCGCGACTAAGGTATAATCGTTAGCGTTCCAGTTTCTGTAGGATTCATAGAGCCACGGTGAAATAGGTATCGCTTTTGTCAGAGTAAAGGCTTCGTTTGTTTCAGACGTGACAAGATACGCGCTCCGTGCTTTGCCGTCGTCGTATTTTGACTTAATGCTGTTTGTCATAAGCTCAATTTTGCCGTTAGTGAAAACGCTTGAAAACGACGGGCGCACTTCAAGGAACGCCGGAGTATTCTGGTTTTGATAATCCTGCGCCGAACCGTCCGCAATAATTATATTTGCCGCGCCCGGAGCTGTCGGGAACTGAAAGAGTATTTTATCCGTCAGTATAAACCGCGCGGCGGTAGTTGTGGGGCTTTCGTTTATCTTTATAGTAGGATTAAAGCGCGTTGATATGTTGTTATTACCCGTGGCGGTTTTAGATATAGAGCCGCTCTCATCGTATTTGTTGGAAGATACAACATACGTCCCGGGTTGCAAACTGTTAGCCAAATCGTCAATGCCGAAGCGTTTGAATTTTGCCGTCGTGCTTGCTATGCTTACCGGGAAATCAAGGTGATTGCCGGTGAACGAAAACGAGCCTACGCGGATACGCCAGCCCGCGTCGCGCTGCGAACTGTTCGGAACCGATATTGACGGCCCTGTCGCGCTGTTAAGGTTCATTGTAAAGCTTTCAATATAAATCGGGTCGCCGAGTACGAGGCGCTCCTCAATCGCGGGGTCGCCGTTTGAGCCTGTGGGGTCAATCCTGCGGATAGATACGCCCGTCACGCCGAGCGGCGAATCCAGCGATAAAATCCCGGAGGGTCCGCTTTGCAGAACGTTATTATCGGAGTTCGTCCCGCGTATCAGTTCGACGATGTAGAAATCCTGCGGCATAAGCCCGTAGACTTTTAGTATGCCCTGTTCCCAGGTTGTGAAATATATTTTATCGTCGCGGAGGTTATTGCTTGTTTCCTGGTTGCGCCCTATGCCTACCTGGCTCACGGGGGTTTTTGTTCTGACGATTGTGCCGTTAGTGTTCTTACCGCTGTGTACATAGGTCTGCGAGGACAGGCTCGCCACTATCGCCTGGTGCTGCGCGTCGTCAAGGTTCAGGATTATATGCCCCTGCCCGGTTGAATCCGGCACTATCGGTATCCAGTTGATTGACGTGCCGCCCAGTCCGTTTACGCTCGTAATCGAGTTAATATTATCGCTGTAGTCCGCGAAACGTATATAGTCCTCTTTTTCCGGGTCAATCTGGTCAAAGCTGAAACGCAGAATTTTCGAGCTGCTCCCCTCGCGCGATATATCAGTTAGGCGCAGGTGGTCAACGACCGTGACGGTAATCTTGTAATACTTAGCTGTCTTACCGTCGGGAGCCGTTACCTGTAGATAAATCCTGTCGCCGTCTAAAATCTTTGTCATATTCGTCAGTTTCGACTGGTCATACTGCGTCGCGACTGTCGGAGCCGAGCCTACGCGCCCTACCTTCGTATACTTTATCTTAGCCGCCGACGCACTTCGCTTCAGCACGAGCGTAGGAGTTTCAGCGAGGCGCACGGGCAGCGTCACTTTCAGCGGTATGCTAATCTCGTCCAGTGACTTTCCGCTTGTGATTACTCCGGGATAGGTCGTATTGCCCGTCCAGGCGACAGTGTTTTCGTCCAGCAGTTCAACCGATATTTCTTCAAGCGTACTGCCCGGCAGGAGGTTCGCGTCATTGCTCGCAACCCTGTAAATCCCGCTGGCTACACCGAGCGGACTGCCGTCCGCGCCGGTAAGATTTGCCGCCGTTATGATAATCGACTCTCCGGCGTTCATAGTGGCGAACTTCGCGCCTCTGAACGTCAGGCGCACGGTGTTACCGCTTACCTCGGCGTAGGTGGGTCGCGTTGCCTTGTTAACGGTATAGTTTATCCCGTCGCCGGACAGCGTGTAGTTTGCCACACTGTTCGCTTTAGTCTTATCGGGAGCCTTTGAAAAATCAACCAGTATAGAACCGTCGCTATCGAGCGATACAGAGCTAACGTTCAGCGCGTGTTCCATATCTCCCGAGCCTACAATGCCCTCGTGACCGGGGTCGATGAAGTCGTCAAGCCCGTCTCCGGTTATGACGCGCCCCGCGTCGGGGTCTACGTAGACTAACGCGCCCTCAACCGTTACGCGAACGTTGTCACCGTCTTTTACCATTACGAAGTTGACTTTTCCGGCTCCTATTACCTGCACGTCATTTGCCCAGGTCGTTACGTCGGTTATAACCCCGGTGCGCCCGGCCTCTATGATAGTCCCCACAGCGTCGGGGTTTATTAAAACCCTGTCAACCGTCCCCGCTACGTAGGCCGTTGCGTGGTCTGCGTCCGCTGTAATAAGTTTAACGGTAGAGTTAGAGTTGATACGCACTTCCGAGCGTATACCGTTTAGCTCGGTTTCCCTGACCGTAGCGCGGTCGAAGTAGACGCGCGTGTCGGAGTCTATCAAAACGCGGTTGATTACGCCCTCGAGGTAAATATCCTGCGACTGCTTTTCAGCGTATACGGCTTCGCACTCGGAGTTATCCTGCAAACTTACTCTGACGGCTCCTGTAGCCACGGTAGTATGTACATAGATACCGTTAACGCGCGTCCTCCCGCGCAGCAGGACGCTGTTAGTCCCGCCGCCGTTTACGTAGAGGTCGCCGTTGATTATAACGTTATTGAACGTAACCGTTCCGCTCCCCACGCCCTGCGTCACGAATACGTCGCCGTTCAAGGTTACATCGTGTATAGTAACCCCCGGAGCCGCGATAATCGTCTTGCCAGTGACGTGTTTATCGTAGCTTGTGTTGCCCACAGGCAGGTAGCACTTGACGATATTGTCAATCAACTGCAACGCTCCGCCGCGCGAAAGGTTGTCCTGCGGCATAACCTTTCCCGAAGCTCCGCTAATAAGATTTGCGCGGGCTAAACCGCCTATCGGAGCCCTTGCCCAGGTTGATATACTGTTAGCGTCCGTGAACTGCGCCGTCCCGCCCTCGAAGTACGGTATACGGAACGCGTTCGCGATAGTCACGAGCGCCTGTTCGCGCGGCATAGTCTTATCCGGATAAAAGCGCGAGGAATCCGCGCTTACAATCCCGGCGGCTACGCATTTTAATACAGCGTCGTGATACCAGTCGTTGAGGCTCACGTCCGCAAAGGGGTTTGAAGCCATTTCCTCTAGCTGTAAAGTATTGGCAATCATAGCGATAAAACCCGCGCGGGTGATAGAATCGGACGGGCGGAAGCGGTTGCCGTCCCCCGACAAAACCCCGTAGGAACTCCAGCGGTCAATAGCCGTAGCGGCATAGTGCATAGCGGTATCAGTATATCCCGCAGCCCCCGCGGAGGAGGCAAACAGCCCAAGCGTAAGCAATACCGCCATAATAAGCAGCATAACGCGCGATAAAATTTTAGATGTCTTAAACATTTATGTAACCTCACAGGCAAATAGCGCCTGACATTTCAATACGTCAAACGCTATTGTATCACAATTTACGCGAATAGTCAAGTAGTTCAGTTAACAGTTATCAAATATCAAATATCAGAGACGTTGGTTCAGTTAACAGTTAGCAAATATCAAATATCAGAGACGATTGGTTTGGACGTGGGTTGCGGGGGGACGTAGGGGCGAGGCTTGCCTCGCCCGTCATTGCGAGCGCCACCGCACTTGCGATACGTAGGACGTATAGGCGCGCGGCAATCCAGTGCCGGGAGCGTAACATACGTATCTGCGGTCTGCTGCACTGGATTGCTTCGCACCTGTAACGCCCTACGTATCGCGGGCTTACCGGTGCTTCGCAATGACGGGGGAAGGAGCCTTGCGGTGCTTCGCAATGACGGGGGAGGGAACCGGGCGGGGCAAGGTGCATTGCCCCTACACGCCGTAGCGCCGCAATCACACAGGATAATACTCCCTCGGGAACGCTTCAAACAGCTTTAGCATTGTTATAATCGCCGACTCTCTTGTGTATCTGCCTTGGGGGGAGAAATTGTTTCCTCCGCTGCCGTTCATTATTCCTGTTGCGGAGGCGAAGTTTACGCCGCCCAGCGCCCAGGAGGATACCGCGCCGATATCGTTAAACCTAACCGACGGGGCGCTGTAGGTCGTGAACTCATACACCGCCGCGGCGTTTCGCAGGAGCGTTGCCGCGGACTGCCGCGTTATCTCGCCGTAGGGGTTGAACAGGCCTTTGCCTACGCCGTCTACTATATGCAGTTGGTAGGCTATATTCACATATCTGTTTCCTGTGTCAGTGAAATTGTCGGCGATATCGCTAATGCCGAAGTGCGTTAGGAACGCCTCCTCATTTTCGAGGCTCGCGCCTTTCACCATAAGCATTTGCACCGCCATTCGGCAGTATTCCTCGCGCGTAATGTTGTCCTGCCAGTTATTCAGGAGGTCAGAGGGAATGAGGTTTAACGCGACCGCCTGTGATACGAGTTCGGTAGCCCAGGAGGACGTGCCGGAGAGGTCGGGGCTTTGCGGTTCCGGCGTTGGGGTTACTTCCGGCGTAGGCGTAACTTCCGGCGACGGAGCGGGGGAGGGGGAGGGCGTAGCCTCCGGCGTTGGAGTTGGGGAGGGAGTTGCTTCCGGGGTTGGTGAAGGTGACGGAGAAGGTGACGGAGTGGGCGACGGGGAAGGGGAGGGGCTTGGCTTAGGCGAGGGCGAAGCGGTTATTTCCCTATCAATCTTAAAAGTCTGACATTCGGCTTTGTTGCTATCCCATATTCTTAGTTTTTGCTCGCCATTATTGAGGTCAAGCAAGGTTGACAACGAATTTTGCACACCGATGTAATATGTGCCGTTGCCGTTGTCCTGTATGCGCCACTGCTGATTTTTGCCGCCGTGCGGTGTGAAAAAATATGCTAGCGAACCGCTTTCAGGCGCCCCCGCGTCAAGCACCTTGCCGTTTATATCCGATATGGTATATAAATTATCCTGTCCGATTTTGAAATGTAAAATTTGTTTAGTTGGTATAGCTTCTTTGTTAACATCTCTAACTTTTTCAAAGGGAGTTACACTTGAAACCGCATAGCCGTTGCGCTGACTAACCACGGCGTCAAATTCCTTGCCTATATTATCCGCGCGAATAGCTGTCATAATAGTGAATGTACTCGCGCCGCCGCTGTTGACTGTGTTAGATGCCCACGTTGCCCGCTCGGGAGAGTACGTGACAAGATTTCCGTCATTTTGCATTACAAGCCCGTTTGTGCCTGTCCTTTCAGTTTTTGAACTCCATATCGGTTTTCCCGCTGTGGTATAAATCACAGCGTTTCCGTCACTTTGCAGAACAAGAGAAGCGCCCGGATTGCCCTCCGTTCCGCTACTCCATAACGGACGGTCAGAGTTATAAACTACAAAATTGCCGTCAAGCTGCATTCTTGCGACAAACTTTTTGTTGTCGCTTGACAAATACTCGTTGTTTGTAAGGGTTTGGTTAACGTGAAGCGTACTGCCTGTACTAACCGCGTTGTTTGTGGCGTTCAAAAAGGCGTTAGGTGTTGCGGGCTGTGCGGGGGCGGCTGTTATATCCTTGAAATGGATATAACCGTTTGGGTTTGACTTTGAAATATTTCTGGAGTTGAAATTACCTTTATAATCATAGTTGTATTCCTCTATCGAAACAGTATCACCATTGACCGCTGATACCCACGCAACGTGTCCAAAGCTCCACCACGCAACCGCTCCTACGGCGGGTGTTTGGTTAACCGTTATGCCCTGTGCCTCTGCGTTAGCTTTCCATAAATCTGCGTTCCAGCTTCGCCCTGCGCGGTTTATAGTGTAACCATTGCGCGAACTAAGGCACCAGGCGACAAAAGAAACACATTCGCGGTTATACATTTGCCAATCGTCAAAAACGCTGTCTTGCGCTCGGTCTTTCCATTTTGACGGGTAGTCATCTCCTGTTGTGTATGCATTTGTAATCGGTGTAATCGGCGCAATCGACAGCACCATTACAAGGACGAGCGCGAGGGACAGTATCCGTTTTTTCATTAGGTAGTTCCTCCGTTAATAAATATTTACTATCAGTATACTACATTTTTATTATCTTGTAAAGTATCTATATTAGATTACTCTATATATAGATAGATATTCTATGGATAAATGTCAACAAGTCATTTATGTGATAACCTATCCACAAAAAGGAGGTATATCACAGATGAACGATGGTATCTTTTTCCTCAAAGACTACGGGCGCATAGTCATCACGCTTAAGGACGTTATGGAGGCTAAGGGCATAACGCGCAACCGCCTTGCTACGCGCACGGGCTTAGTGTATAACTCGGTCAACCGCTATTATCAGAACAGCCCGATTACAAGCGTTGACCTCGATATTCTAGCCAAGATGTGCTACGTGCTGGACTGCGAACTGAGCGACGTGCTGAAGTATGAGAAGCCGCCAGGGGGCGGGGAGGCGTAGGGGGACGCGTCCGCTGCGGCGGGGAACCGTGCGCTACCGACGCGCGCGGCGCGGGAAACCACCCCGCCGCCTGCGGGCGGCACCCCTCCACAGAGGGGATGAGGACGT
>JAISJH010000101.1 GCA_031261635.1 Oscillospiraceae bacterium | reverse complement strand
CGGTGGCATACGGTGGCATACGGTGGCATTCGGTGGCATACGGTGGCATACGGTGGCATACGGTGGCATACGGTGGCATACGGTGGCATACGGTGGCATACGGTGGCATACGGTGGCATACGGTGGCATACGGTGGCATACGGTGGCATACGGCGGCGTGTACGGTGACGGGTCAAGAGTTCGTCATTGCGAGCCGCGGAACGCTCAAGATACGTAGGAATGAAACCGGCGCGGCAATCCAGTGCCGGGAGCGTAACATACGTATCTGTGGTTTGTACTACTGGATTGCTTCGCACCTGTAACGCCCTGCGTATCGCAAGCTTACCAGTGCTTCGCAATGACGGACTCTTTAGTTTTTCGCGTTTTGAATACAGCTATTCGTTTTGAATACAGCTATCATTAAATGAATTATCTACAGATAGATAGATTATCTACAGATAGATTATCTACAGAAAGGGACACATATAATGCAGCAGACGGTTACTTTTGAGCGGGCTATGGTTCGGATTGAGGAGATTGTTCGCGTTATGGAGCGCGGCGATAGGCCTATGGACGAGGCTATGGCTTTGTTTGAGGAGGGTACGCGCTTGATTCGCGCCTGTTCGGAACAGCTTGACGGCGCGGAGCAGCAGATTGTTAAACTTATGAAAGGGGTTAACGGGGAAGTCGGTGAAACCCCGTTCAGGGTGGAATAATGGATATTCACGAGCTGACGCTATTTCGTTACAAGTCGATGATAGAGCTTGAACTCGAACACGTTTTGCCGGAGATTGCCCCGGGGCGGCAGGGCTTTGAAACGCGCGAAATGCTTCGCTACGCCGCGCTTGACGGCGGGAAGCGTTTGCGCGGGGCTATGACGCTCGCGTGGGGGAGAGCCGCTCACAGAAATTCGGAGCGTTCGCTACAGGCCGCCGCCGCGATTGAGCTGCTTCACGCCTATACGCTGGTTCACGACGATTTGCCGGAGATGGATAATTCGGCGACGCGGCGCGGTAAGCCCAGTCTGCACGCTAAATTCGGGCATTGGCAGGCGCTTCTGGCGGGCGACCTCCTGCAAGCCACCGCCTTTGACATTGTTGCGAAAAATGACGACCCCGGCGATATTAAAACGCTCGCGTGGGCGGCTAAGGCGGTTTGTGAGGGGCAGTACCTTGACTTGTCCGAGCGGTCTGAGGAGGAATACGCGCTTATATCGCGCAAAACCGGCGCGCTGTTCGCCGCCGCCTGTAAGCTCGGGAGCCATTTGGACGCGGCCTTTGACTTCGGGCTGAATTTTGGTATCGCGTTTCAGCTTGCCGACGACCTTCGCGACGGCGACGGGGCTGTATTGACCTTTGGGGAGGAAAAATGCAGGCGGCTTGTTGCGCGGTATGTTGAGAAGGCTAAGGGCTGTACCAGTGACGCGTTTTTGTTGTGGCTTGCGGAAAAGGTTTTTTCCAGTTAACAGTTATCAAATATCAAATATCAGAGACGATGGGTTTGGACGGGGGTGCGTCCTGCGTCCTACGTCCTGCGTCTTACGTCCCGGCGCCGTGCGCCGTCTTTGCGAAGCACCGCTACGCTTGCGATACGTACAATGTTACAGGTGCGAAGCAATCCAGTGCCGGGAGGACAACATACGTCCCAACGTATCTTGGGTGCCTACGTCAACCCTGGATTGCTTCGCCGCATATCAATGGTACGTATCGCGAGTGCGGTGGCGGCTTCGCAATGACGGTGCGCCGGGGGGCGCACCACGGGCGAGGCTTTGCCCCGCCCCGCGCCTCCGCAACCTGCGTCCAAACCCCCGTTCCTATCCCCTCCGTGGAGGGGTGCCGCCCGCAGGCGGCGGGGTGGTTTCCCGCGCCGTGCGCGGCGTACTTGCGTTCCTTGGCAATCCGGGCGAGGCGAGGTGCGTTGCCCCTACAATGTGGTACAGTTTTATTCAAAATGTCGTGATATTTTACACAACAAATTTTTACAATATCGAAAGGATACTACTACTATGGAACCTGTTACTGCGCTTATTGAGGTTAAGATTGCTCCTCAGCGGGATAATGGCTTTGACCGGATTGCCGCGCGGATTTATCAGTTTGAGGAAGTTACCAGTACCTACCTTATGAGCGGCGCTTATGACCTCTGCGTTATTATTGAGGGTAAGACTATGAGCGAGGTCGCGAGCTTTGTCTTTGCCCATTTGGCTACTATCGAGGGCGTTAACGGCACCGCTACCCACTTTATCCTTAAAAAATATAAGGAGAACGGCAAATTCCTTAATCCTAAAGAGGAACAGCAGGAACGGGGGTTGTTCGTGTGAATTTTCCCGATTATGGTTCTATCCTCTCGGATAAGGTGCAGACGCTTAAGCCGTCGGGGATACGGAAGTTTTTTGATATTCTCGAGACTATGGAGGACGCTATCTCGCTCTCTATCGGCGAGCCGGATTTTGCTACTCCCTGGCATATTCGCGACAGCGCTATCTATAGCCTTGAAAAGGGCTGGACGAAGTATAGCGCTAACGCCGGTATGCTCTCGCTGCGGAAAGAGATTGCGAATTATCTTGGACGCCGCTTTGAGCTGACTTACGACCCCGTGAGTGAGATTTTAGCGACCGTCGGCGGTAGTGAGGCTATTGACCTCACTATCCGCGCTCTTGTTAATCCCGGGGAGGAGGTTATTATTGTCTGCCCGAGTTTTGTTTGCTATGAGCCGCTTACGATTATGGCGGGCGGGGTGCCGGTTCTTGTTGAAACTAAAGTTGAAAACGAGTTTCGTCTTACGCCGGAGGAGCTGAAAGCCGCTATCACCGATAAGACTAAGCTGCTGATTTTGCCCTACCCCTGTAATCCCACGGGCGGGACTATGGGGCGCGGCGACCTTGAAGCCTTGGCAGAGGTGCTGAAAGATACAGGGATTATGGTGCTGTCTGACGAGATTTACGCTGAGCTGACCTATGGCGCGCAGCACGTTTCGCCCGCTAATATTGAGCTTTTGAAGCCGCGCACGGTTGTTGTCAACGGTTTTTCCAAGGCGTATTCTATGACCGGCTGGCGACTGGGCTATGCTGCGGGTCCCGCCGCCGTTATCGCGCAGATGACGAAGCTGCACCAGTACGGTATAATGTGCGCTCCTACGACTAGCCAGTATGCCGCGATTAAAGCACTGCGTGACGGCGACGCTGATATTGAGCGTATGCGCGACGAGTACGCGCTTCGGCGTGAGTTTCTTTTGAGCGGTTTGCGGCGTATCGGGTTTGACTGTGCGGAAGTGCGCGGGGCGTTCTATCTGTTTCCGTATATCGGCGGGTTTGGGCTTGGTTCTGACGAGTTTTGCGAGAAGCTTCTTAGGACTGAAAAAGTCGCGATTATCAGCGGCTCGGCCTTTGGTCCCGGCGGTGAGGGTTTTGCCAGGGTTTGTTATGCGAGTAGTATGGAGAATTTGACCGTTGCGCTGGAGCGGATTGAGCGGTTTGTTGGACAATTGATAGTTGATAGTTGATAATTGATAATTACGGGGGTTTGGACGGGGGGCGTCCGCGCACGGCGCGGGGATACCACCCCGCCGCCTACGGCGGCACCCCTCCCAAGAGGGGAATGGGACGCGCCGCGCACGGCGCGGGTACAACCCCCGCCGCTGAGGCGGCACCCCCTTCTTCGGAAGGGGGCTTTTTGGTTTGGACGTGGGTTGCGGTCTGGGTTGTGATGGAAACGCGCTCCGTAACCATCGTCCAAATCAAAAAAGCCCCCTTCGCGCACGAAGGGGGTGCCGCCTCAGCGGCGGGGGTTGTACTCTATTCCCCTCTTGGGAGGGGTGCCGCCCGCAGGCGGCGGGGTGGTTTCCCCGCGCCGTGCGCGGACGTGTTTCGTTTTTGTAGCAAAAATCAACTGTTGGTTTAATCTGTGGCGCGGCGGTCGCTGGACAGCTGCGCTTTTGCGTGGTATAATGCTTTTATAAACATACACGAAATTATAAGGAGGCGGCTGTTATGACAATTTACATTGCGGAGAATATTCGGCGTTTACGGCGGGAGCGCGGTATTACTCAGGAGAAGCTTGCGGATAGTTTGGGTGTTACTACTCAGGCTGTCAGTAAATGGGAGCGCGGGGAGGCCTTTCCCGATATGACGCTTATTTTGCCTATTGCGGGGTATTTTGGGGTAACTACTGACGAGCTTTTCGGGCTTGACGCTAATGAGGCCGGGATAAAGCGGTATTTGGAGGAAATTGCCGCGCTTTCTGAAAAGGGGGCGTTTGTCGAACAGGCAGGCTTGTTAAACCGTGCGCTTGCCGAGTTTCCGTATAGCTGGCTTATTGTTGAGGCTTACATTTCGTACTATATGAATTTTGAAAAACTGCTTACGGACGACAGTTATAAAAACGAGCGGCTTCGGCAGTGCCGGCGCGTTTTGGACGAGTGTACTATAGAGCGTTTGCGGTACTTTGCCGCGTTTGAGCTTGCGAAGTTTTACGCGCGTGAGGGCGACCACGCGGCGGTTCGGGAGTTGCTTAAGAATTTTGCGGAGCCTCACTATTTTAACAGGGACGAGATTTTGCCGCAGCTGTATTTGCCCGGTTCTGACGAGTATTTCAGATTTGAGCGTGAGAATGTTCAGAGAATTACTGTAGATTTTGCTATGAAGATTATGCAGCTTGCTAAATTTGGCAATGAAAAACCCGGTGAAAAGATTCGGATTTTGCAAAAAGCTATAGACGTTTTCGACTTGGTATATGACGAGGGGGATTTTGGCGATTACTATGTCTATATATCTAATCTGTATTTTGAGATTACGAAAAATTATGTCGAGCTTGGTGATTTCAAGGCGGCTATAGAGTATTTCAGGCGGGGGTTTGAGGCGGCTAGAACTCACGATACGCTTCCTGATGTTGTGCGCTGTAGCTCGTATCTTGTGCGGGGGATTGAGACGCCTACTAAGGAGAGGTTTTTTGTCAGGCTTCGGCTTGATGACCAGGTACAGCGTTATAAGGGTAGCGCGTTTAGTAAAACCGTGGAGTTTAAGAGTGTGATTGCGCGTTACTCGGCGGTTTAACTTTGCGTTCTGACCCATTCGGTTAGGAGGTTTACGCAGGCTCCGTAGGACTGTATGCCCAGTTTTTGGCCGTTTGATTTTAGGTAGCCGTCGTAGGCTGAGTTTACCGTTCGCGTTACCGCGCGGGTTTTTTGGTATTGCTCCCAGTAGTCGTGGTTGTCGCTGAAATCTATTCGTATAAGCTCTGAAAAGTTTTGCGATAGTTCCGTATAGCGCCCGGGGTTTGCCGCGTATAGCGCGTTGCCTAGTTCCGTGAGACCCAGTAAGTAGCCGGAATAGCGGAATACCGGGTCGTCCGACAGCACGGCGGCGGCTATTCCGGCGAAGTTTGCCTCGTCCTCCGGGGCTACTCCGTGGGAGTGCGCCAGTTCGTGCGCCGCCGTTGCCGCTATGAAGCCGCCGGGCGTGCCTGTGTTTACGTTTGCCTCGCCGGTTAGGGCGAAGTATACGCCCGTGAAGTGCGTTATGCTCATTATCTCGGAAAAGACCATAGGTTTTGGGCGCGGATTTGGATAGGACGCGAGGCGGGGGAACGTTACGATTAGCCTGTCGTAGGGTACGGCGTCCGGGGCGCGTTTGAGGATTTCGTGGGCGTCCTCGGTTATGTGTCCCGCGCCGTCGCGTGATAAGAGCGGGGCGTTTGCGTTTGCTCCGTCTATGAATAGCGTTAGGGCGGCCGCGAGTTCGTCCTCGCTTGGCGCGGCGTTTTGCAGTACCCCGTCGTAAAAGGGGGTTGTGTAATAGAGCGAGCACCAGAGCCATAGAAAACCTGCCCAGACGTATACCGCTATTGTCGCGAGCGGCAATAGTTTTCCTAACGCGGCGACTATGCGCGTTCCTTGTGTGCGTACCGCCGCGATTATGCACAGAGATAGCGATAGTAAGGCGTATGCCGCCATTAGAACTATTAAAAATTCGTACACGCTAAAGGGTATCAGCGATGTTAGCCGCCCTATTGCGTAGCGCAGAAAATCGGAAACGACTGCCGCCGTTTCGAAGCTTGAACCTGCTTTTAGCGTGATGTAGTAGCTTAGTGTTAGCAGTAAGCCCGCTGATAGCGGGATTGTGCTTTTTAGTAGGTGTTTCATAGTGTTAGTATACGATAAATGTTGGGGCTTGTCAAGTGGCGAAGGCAGGGCTTGCCCTGCCTAGCCCGTCATTGCGAGCCGCGGTAAGCTTGCGATACGCAGTATTGAAACCGGCGCGGCAATCCAGTGCCGCAGTCCGCAGATACGTTTGTTTTTCCCCCGGCACTGGATTGCTTCGCACCTGTAACCTTGTACGTATCGCGGGCTTACCGGTGCTTCGCAAAGACGGTGCGCCGAGGGCGCACCACGGACAGGGCAGGGCTTCGCCCTGCCCTGTCCCGGCGCAATGCGCCGGGACGGTGGACGGGGTTGCGTCCTGCGTCCTACGTCCCGGCGCCGTGCGCCGTCTTTGCGAGCGCCGCCGCACTTGCGATACGTAGGACGTTTAGGCGCGCGGCAATCCAGTGCCGGGAGCGTAACATACGTCCTTGCGTATCGCAGGGTACTACGTCAACCCTGGATTGCTTCGCCGCGTATCAATGGTACGTATCGCAAGTGCGGTGGCGGCTTCGCAAAGACGGGCAGGGCGAAGCCCTGCCCGCGCTTCGCGCGCGGGCGCTTCGCTGATACGGGGGCTTGGACGGGGGTACTGGGCTTGGATTGCTTCGCGCGGCTCGCAATGACGGGGGAGGGCGAAGCCCTGCCCTGTCCCGGCGCATTGCGCCGGGACATAGTTGCAAAATTTTTATTTTACGTTGTAAAAACAACCGACTTGCTTTGTTTTGTTTGCTATAATACTCTCATAAAGCGAGGGGAGGTTTTTTATGGTTCGTAAGATTATTGCTTTTGACCTTGACAAATGCGATGGTTGCGGGATTTGCGCCGGGGCTTGTCACGAGGGGGCTATCGGGATTGTTCACGGTAAGGCGCGGCTTTTGCGTGACGATTATTGCGACGGTATGGGTGACTGTTTGCCGGCTTGTCCTGTGGGGGCTATTAGCTTTGAGGAACGTGACGCTCTTGGTTATGATGTTGACGCTGTTCGTACTGCCCGGGCGATTAGGGCGGCTAGCGCGACGCGGACGGAGCGGACGGCGGGGACGGTTTCGACGGCTCCGACGGTTCAGACGGTTCCAACGGTTCCAACGGTGCGGACGGCGGGGGGGGAAATTCGCAATTTTCCTGTGCAGTTGAAACTTGCCCATTCGCTTAATTCTGTTTTTGCCGGGGAGATTTTGATTGCCGCTGACTGTAGCGCTTTTGTTTCGCCGGAGGTTTATCGGGACTGTTCGCGGGGGAGGGCTGTTTTGATTGGTTGTCCGAAGCTTGACGGGGTGGATTATTCCGTTAAACTTTCAGAAATTATCGGCGGTAACGACGTTTCGTCGGTTACGCTTCTGCGAATGAGCGTTCCCTGTTGCGGCGGCTTGGAGCGTATGCTTACGGAGGCCGTTGATAAGTCGGGGAAGCGGCCTGATGTTAACGTTATAGTTGTGGAGGTGTGATATGGCGGCGATTTACGGTTGCCCGGGGGCGGCTATGCTGCGCGGTACTCCTACTATAGCGGAAAAGATTTGTCCTGTCTGCGGCCGTGAGATTGAGATTTTTTCTATTGATACGCACGTTGTTTGCGATTGCGGGTTTATCGCTTATAATGATGCCCAGAACTGCGTGCAGTGGTGCAGGTACGCCAGGGACTGCGTTGGGGAGGAGGTGTATGAGAGATTTAGGGGGGGATAAATAGAGTTGTTTGATATATAAAAACATTTCGCGGTTTGTAGGGGCGCGATGTTTGTTGTTAGGGGAGTAACTCGAATTTGTTTTTTTCGTAGGTTAGCAGGCCGTCTGTTTTCATACGCGATAGCTCCGCTGACATTGCGCTTCGTTCTACCGCCAGGTAGTCTGCCAGTTCCTGGCGGTTTAGGGGGATTGTGAAGCGGCTGTTTCCCGTTAGGCGCGCTATTTCAGAGAGGTAGGAGAGTAGTTTTTCGCGCGTGTTGTGCTGGGTTAGGTGTTCGAGTTTGCGCGTTAGGCTTAGGTTTTTGTTTGCGAGAATGTTCAGCATATTTTGTATTAGCCGCGCGTGGAACTCGCAGGCGTTTGTGCAGGATTTTACAATTCTCCTGTAGTCGCAGAGTAGTACCGCGCAGTCGCTTGCGGCTACCGCGCTCACGGGGAGCTCCGCCGCCTCCGCGCAGGCGAAGGCCTCGCCGAATACGTCCGGCGCTTCCGATACCGTCAGCAGTACGCGGCTTCCGTAGAAATCCTCGCGAATAATGTGGACGCTTCCGGTCAATACTACTCCGACGCGACTGGGTGCTTCCCCCTCGCTGAAGATGAACTCGCCTTTTATATAACTTCGCACGCTTGCGCTTAGGCAGGTTAGCATTGTTAGCAGGTCGCTTGGGCTTATGCTCTCGAAAAGTTTGCAGGTACTTAAGATTTGTAGGTAGTTTTGCATTGTGGTGGGTTCCTTTTATTTGCCGCGTGTGTAGGGGGCGATGCCCACATCGCCCCGAAGGATTGCACAGACGCACGTATGACGCGGAATGGCAAAACCCGGCGGGACGATGTGGGCATCGTCCCCTACAAGCGGCTTTTTAATACACGTTATGAACCCGGTGGGCGGGTTTGAAACCCGCCCCTACGAACGGGCGCAAGTTTTTCACGCAGGGTGCAAGTTTTTTTCACGCAGTTCCCAAGTTTTTTTACGCAGTTTCATTATACTATAAATAACACACAAAAAACAAGGAGGATTTTTCTTATGGACAAAATGTTTTGTATGCAGTGCGAGCAGACTGCCGGGGGGGTTGCCTGTACTCGGTCGGGGGTTTGCGGTAAGGGGGCGTCTACCGCCGCGCTTCAGGATACGCTTACCGGGGCGCTTATTAGTGCTTCGCGGGACGGCGGGGGGCTTTCTGACGAGCTGTTGCTTCGGGGGCTTTTTGCTACGCTCACTAATGTTAACTTTGACGACGGCTCGCTTGACGCGTTGATTGCCGAAGTCGGGCGGGAGAGTTATGACCTTTATACGGTTTGGGACGCTGATGAGGATACGCGCTCGCTGAAAACGCTGTTGCTACTTGGGGTTCGCGGGGTTGCCGCGTATGCGTATCACTCGTTTGTGCTGGGCTATGATGTCGCGGAGATTTGCTCGTTTATTCGCAAGGCCTTGTCCGCTGTTGCCGAGCCGGATTGGGGGTTGAAAGAGCTTCTGCCGCTTGTTATGGATTGCGGGAGGGTTAATCTTGACGCGCTGGCCTTGCTTGATAAGGCTAATACTGAAAGCTTCGGTACTCCCGAGCCTACTGTCGTTAGCCGCGCTGTTGAGCCTGGGCCGTTTATTGTCGTTAGCGGTCACGACCTTCACGATTTGCGGCTTTTGCTGGAGCAGACGGAGGGGTCGGGTGTTAACGTTTATACTCACGGCGAAATGCTTCCCGCGCACGGTTATCCGGGGCTAAGGAAGTTCGCGCATTTGAAAGGTAACTTCGGCGGCGCGTGGCAGGAGCAGCAGAAAGAGTTTGACGGCGTTCCGGGGGCGTTCCTGTTTACGACTAACTGCCTTATGCCGCCTAAAGCGGGGTATGCTGACCGCGTGTTTACTACCGCCTCCGTTGCCTATCCGGGGCTTTGGCATATTGACGGCAAGGACTTCAAACCCGTTATCGCTAAAGCCCTAGAGCTTGGCGGTTATTCTGAGACGCAACCGGGCGGCACCTTTACTACGGGCTTTGGTCACGGCGCGGTGCTGGCTAACGCCGGAGCTATAGTTGAGGCCGTTAAAAGCGGGGCGATTAAGCGGTTTTACCTTATCGGCGGTTGCGACGGTGCTAAAGAGGGGCGTAGTTATTTTACTGAGCTTGCTAAACTTACTCCGGCTGACAGCGTTATTCTTACGCTTGCCTGCGGGAAGTACCGCTTCAATGATATTGACTTCGGGACGGTTGCCGGGCTTCCGCGTCTGCTTGATATGGGGCAGTGTAATGACGCTTACGGCGCGGTTAAGGTTGCTATGGCGCTTGCCGAAGCGTTTGAATGTGGCGTTAATGAGCTGCCACTCTCGTTCGTGATTTCGTGGTATGAGCAGAAGGCTGTTAGTATACTGCTTACGCTGCTGTATCTCGGGATTAAGAATATTAAGCTCGGACCCTCGCTTCCGGCGTTTGTTTCGCCTAATGTTTTGAAGTATTTGGTTGATAATTTTGGGGTTTCGGCTGTGTCTACGCCGGAGGGTGATTTATACAAATAACAGTTATCAAATATCAAATATCAGAGACGATGAAACAGTTAACAGTTAGCAAATATCAGATATCAGAGACGTTGGGTTTGGACGGGGGTTGCGCCCTGCGGGGAAACCACCCCGCCGCCTGCGGGCGGCACCCCTCCCAAGAGGGGAATGGGTTTGGACGGGGAGACGTAGGGGCGGGTTTCAAACCCGCCCTCCCCCGTAAATTCCCCTATTGGGAGGGGTGCCGCGTAGCGGCGGGGTGGTTTCCCCGCGCCGTGCGCGGACGCGTCCCCCGTCCACCGTCCCGGCGCAATGCGCCGGGACAGGGCAGGGCTTCGCCCTGCCCGTCTTTGCGAAGCCGCCACCGCACTTGCGATACGTACAGATGATATGCGGCGAAGCAATCCAGGGTTGACGTAGTATTCTGCGATACGTTGGGACGTATGTTGTCCTCCCGGCACTGGATTGCTTCGCACCTGTAACATTGTACGTATCGCGGGCGTGGCGGTGCTTCGCAATGACGGTGCACCGGGACGGCGCACCACGCGCACGGCGCCGGGACGTAGGCTTGGACGGGGGTACTGGGCTTGGATTGCTTCGCGCGGCTCGCAATGACGGGCTGGGCAGGGCAAGCCCTGCCTTCGCTCCGCACCGTGCGCGGGGAGGGCTTCCCCGCCACCTCACGGAGGAAC
>JAISJH010000075.1 GCA_031261635.1 Oscillospiraceae bacterium | reverse complement strand
ATCAAGATAATCGCAGCCCGTAAAAAGAAGTAACCGCCCCTCATATCCCCATATGTGGCGGTTACATCTTTGTAATCTTTTGAGGGCGACTACCGTCTGCCGACAGCACCACCTTGCTTCTATTATACTCGTTTTTTCCCGCGTTGTCAAGCGGTAATTTTACAGATTGATGAGGTTTTACAAATGGCTAAAGCAAAAGCCCCTATGGAGCGCGTCGCTCCCGCGGAGGACAAGGAACGCGCTCTCGCGACCGCTATGGCGCAAATCGAAAAAAACTACGGCAAAGGCACGATTATGCGCCTCGGGCAGTTTTCGCATATCAACGTCGATGTTATTTCTACCGGCTCGCTGTCGCTTGACCTTGCCCTCGGTATCGGCGGCGTTCCCAAAGGGCGCATTATCGAGGTTTACGGCCCCGAATCCTCCGGCAAGACCACGCTCACGCTGCATATTATCGCGAGTTGCCAGAAAGCGGGAGGTATTGCCGCGTTCATAGACGCGGAACACGCGCTTGAACCCGCCTACGCCCGCGCTTTGGGCGTCGATATTGATAACCTCGTACTCTCACAGCCGGATTCCGGCGAACAGGCTCTGGAGATTACGGACGCGCTTGTGCGTTCCGGCGCTATTGACGTTGTTGTAATCGACAGCGTTGCGGCTCTGGTGCCGAGGGCCGAGATTGAGGCTCAAATGGGCGACAGCGTTGTAGGTCTGCAAGCGCGCCTTATGAGCCAGGCTCTTAGAAAACTCGCGGGCTCAATCTCAAAAACTAACTGCATTGTCGTATTTATCAACCAACTTCGTGAAAAGATAGGAGTAATGTACGGCAACCCGGAAACTACCACGGGCGGCCGGGCGCTGAAATTCTACTCCTCGGTTCGCCTCGAAGTGCGCCGTATCGAAACGCTCAAAAACGGCTCTGAAATGATAGGCAACCGCACACGCGTCAAGGTAACGAAAAACAAGGTCGCGCCGCCGTTCAAGGAAGCTGAGTTTGACATAATCTACGGCGAGGGCATCTCAAAACTCGGGGAGATTATCGACATAGGCATAGAGCTTGACGTAATAGAAAAATCCGGCTCGTGGTTCACGGTGAATAACATACGCGTACAGGGCAAGGACGGAGTAAAAGAATACCTCCGCGAAAACCCCGAAGTAGCCGACGGCCTCGAGGAAATTATAATGAACCGCCTGCTAACGTTAAAAAACTCCGGCGCGAAAACGGGTACAGCTACCTCCGACGCCCCGGTAACCCCCGCAGGCAAAGCCGTAAGCGTAGACGCCGACGACTTCGAGGGATAAGCGCAGATGACACTGTATTTTGATACCTGTTGTCTAAACAGACCATTTGACCCGCCCTCCGATTGGAAAGTCAGAGAAGAAGCGGAAGCCGTTACGTTTATACTTGAAAAATGCATTTCCGGAGTGTGGGTGTTTTATACAAGCGATGTTTTAACGGCTGAATTAAAGAAAATACGCAGTATAGACCGTTTGAATAAAATTTTAGTTCTGTGTCACTGTGCCTCGGGTCACATAGCCTTAACCCCGCAAATTATTGAACGCGCTAAGGTTCTGTCAACATTCAATATAAAAACATTTGACGCGCTGCATCTCGCGAGCGCGGAGCTTGCCGGTATTGATACTTTTTTAACTACCGATATCCGGCTAATTAAGGCGGCAAAACGAGCGAACTCAATGACTGCCGTTAAAAACCCGCTTGATTTTATCACGGAGGTTTATTATGACTGATAGTATAAATATACCCGTTGAATTAGAAACCGATGGTCTTACGTCATTGCTCCGGCAAGTGCCGCTCGGGGATATTGTTGCGCTGTTGCGAAAATGCGGTGACGACGATTTTGATTATACCGCCGAGCGCGATAATATCTTAGGCGATATCACGATGGAAGAAGCGATTGCCGAAGTAACCGCCGTCCGTTCAGAGCCGGCGGCTTACCGATTATAGTTATTTGGAGAAACACACAATGGCACGTACCGCGACCAAACCTCGTACACGCAAAAAAGCCTCCCCCCCGCCGCCTCCTAAGCGGCGGGGCGTTGGGGCTATAGTCTGTTTATTTCTTGCCGTATTCGCGTTTCTGGGTTACGTGACGGCGGACGGGATATTTGTCAATTTCTTTGGGAGCCTTCTGCGCGGGCTTTTCGGGGCGGGTTTCCACCTTGCCGCGCCCTGTCTGCTTCTTGCGGCGGGGATACTTGCTACGCACAAGGGGCGTCCCGTGCGGCTTCGGACAGTTGCCGCGCTAATCCTGCCGCTGCCCTTTGGGGCGGTACTGCATTTGCTTGCCTGTAAAGCCGTCTATGTCTGGAGCTTTAACCTTATCCCGCAACTATGGACGGACGCGCTGAACGGCACGCCTCCGTTCAGCGGTGGGATAATCGCGGGCTTGACGGCCTTAGCGTCAAAGGCGCTGTTCTCGTCGGCTGGCGCGCTGATTGTGCTAATCACGCTCTCGGTAGTGCTTCTATTCGCGGCGGCAAACCTAACTCCCGCGAGCCTGCTCGACGCCTGGCGCAACCGCGAACGCCGCGAGTACGAGGAATACATAGAGCCGCCCAAGCCGGAACCCGCCCTGCGCCCCGCTACGGAGCCGCCGCCTGTAAAACGCAAAGGCGCGGAGCGCCCCGTAGTCGATATCCCGCTTGATAACAACGCTACGCCTGGTGTAGGGGCAACGCACCTCGCCTCGCCCGGATTGCCAATATTTAACAACAAACCCGAATTGCCCAACAATCCGGGCGAGGCAAGCCTCGCCCCTACAGCCGTTACAAGCGTTACAACAACTGCAACGGCTATCGAGCCGGAATTGCCGCCGCTTGAAGTAAAACCCAAGCTGTCTAAATCGGACATCGCGCAGGCGGGGGCGCAAATCGCGGCTTCTATTGAAACGTCTGAAACTTCGGACGCGGCGTATTCGTTCCCTCCGCTGTCGCTATTGTCGCCTCCCGCTAAGGTTCCGCAGGACGCTCAGGACGAAGTGGCAGAGAACACTATGCGCCTAGCGGCGACGCTTCGGAACTTCGGGATAGACGCGGAAATCGTCAACGCCACACGCGGCCCGTCGGTAACGCGCTTTGAACTCGAACTTGACGAGGGCGTGAAGCTGAATAAGCTCACGGCCTTATCGGAGGACATCGCCCTGTCGCTCGGGGCTTTAGGCGTGCGTATCGCGCCTGTAGTCGGGAAAAACTCGATAGTCGGGATAGAGGTTCCGAACAAGCTCGTAACAACTGTTTTCCTGCGTGAGATACTCGAATCACAGCCGTTCAGAAACGCAACGTCCGCCCTGACCTTCGCCGTTGGCAAAGACATAGCGGGTAACGCCGTAGCGGGCGATATCGCAAAGTACCCGCACCTACTCATTGCCGGAACCACCGGGAGCGGCAAATCGGTCTGTATCAACTCGCTGATAATAAGCCTCTTATATAAATCCTCGCCGGAGGACGTGCGGCTTATTATGATAGACCCCAAAATGGTCGAACTCGGTATCTACAACGGTATCCCGCACTTGCTTATACCTGTCGTAACCGACCCTAAAAAAGCGGCGGGCGCGTTGCAATGGGCAGTATTTGAAATGATGAAACGCTACAAGCTGTTTTCCGACATAGGAGCGCGTGATTTAGCGGGGTATAACGAAGCCTTATTAAAAGACAAGGAAAGCGCGGCGCAAAAACTCCCGCAAATCGTAGTCTTAATCGACGAGCTGGCGGACTTAATGCTCGTTGCGGCAAAAGAAGTTGAGGAGTCAATCCTCCGCATAGCGCAAATGGGGCGGGCAAGCGGAATACATTTAGTCGTAGCCACACAGCGTCCCTCGCGCGATATCGTCACGGGCGTTATAAAGTCAAATATCCCCTCGCGTATAGCCTTTGCCGTTTCGAGCCACGTTAACTCCAGCATAATTCTTGACACAAAGGGCGCGGAAAAGCTCGTCGGCAAGGGCGATATGTTATATCTGCCGCTCGGAGCCGGGAAGCCGCTCCGCGTTCAGGGCGCGTTCGTAACTGACTCGGAGCGCGAGGACGTTATAGACTTTATCAAGGCGCACACCGATTCGCAGTACAGCGAGGACATCGTGCGCGATATCGAGGCGCGCTCGAATAAGCAGACAAAGGCAAGCTCCGTAAGCGACCCGGACGTATTTGAAAACGAGGATATGTTCGAGGGCGACGCGTTTGGAGGAGTGCAGTTCGCGGGAGGCTCGCTACCGCAAATCCCGCGCGATACCGACGACGTACCGCCGTTCCCGGTTGAAAACGGCCTCGACGATATGTTCGCCGAAGCGGTAAACGTCTTTCTCGACACAGGCCAGGCAAGCGTGAGTATGCTTCAACGCCGCCTGAAACTTGGCTACGGCAGAGCCTCGCGAATAGTAGACCAAATGGAGGAGCGCGGCATAGTAGGCCCCTTCGAGGGCTCAAAACCCCGCCAGCTGCTCGTAACACGCGAGGAATGGGAGGGTAGCAGATAACAGTTATCAAATATCAAATATCAGAGACGTTTGGTTCAGTTAACAGTTAGCAAATATCAGATCTCAGAGACGTTGGGTTTGGACGTTTGGTTGCGGAGGGAACGTAGGGGCGGGTTTCAAACCCGCCCTCCCCCGTAAATTCCCCTCTTGGGAGGGGTGGCGCGTAGCGCCGGGGTGGTTTCCCCGCGCAGTGCGCGGACGTAACCCCGTCCACCGTCCCGGCGCAATGCGCCGGGACAGGGCAGGGCAAAGCCCTGCCCTGCCCTGTCCGTGGTGCGCCCTCGGCGCACCGTCTTTGCGAAGCCGCCACCGCACTTGCGATACGTACCAATGATATGCGGCGAAGCAATCCAGGGTTGACGTACAATCCTGCGATACGCAGTCCGTATGTTGTCCTTCCGGCAATAGATTGCTTCGCACCTGTAACATTGTACGTATCGCGGGCTTACAGGTGCTTCGCAATGACGGGCTAGGCAGGGCAAGCCCTGCCTTCGCCCCGCGCCGGGACGGTGGACGGGGTTACGTCCGCGCACGGCGCGGGAAGGGCGGGTTTGAAACCCGCCCCTACGAAAACTCTATTATTTCGCCCGAACGCGCCTATTATTCACCAGTATCGTGATAAACAGTATCGCTATCAGTAGTATCCCCTCTACCGATTGCGAGATGTGGCTCTCGGCTTTGCCTATTACCGCTAGACCGTTTACTATCAGCGTTATTGAGAGCGAGCCCAGTACCACCTTGTAGATTTTCGCGGTTGTGCCGCCTGTTACTAATACGCCGCCGAGGAATATTGCCATTGCCACCTGCATTTCGAGGAATACCCCCATTGTCTGGCTTGTGCCGCCGAGAGACGTTACGGAGAATATCGCGCCTACTCCCGCCAGTATGCCGGATACCACAAAGGCCGCGAGTTTTATTCGCTTGACGGGTACTCCGACGTATTTCGCGGCGGTTTCGTTTTCGCCGATTGCCTTAGAATAACGCCCGAGCTTTGTAAACTCAAAGATGTACGCCATAACGGCGACTACGGCGAGGAACAGCGGTATACGGAGGCTGTTAGAGGCGATAAGCCGCAGGGAGGCGGGAATGTACTGCGCTCCGTTACCTGTGGAAGTCGCAAGGTTAGACTGGATAAAATTTATCACGCCCCGAAGCCCGATTAACATAGCGATTGTAAGCATAAAGCTCGAAACCTTGAAGCGGCTCACGACAATACCGTTGAAAACGCCGACAACGCCGCCGACAATTAGCGCGCAGGGGATAAACGCCCACGCGCCGACAGCGTTCGCAACGTAGGTAGCGATAACGCCCGAGAGCGCGAGGTTCACCCCGACAGAGAGGTCAATGCTCCCCTGCGCCACAACAAAAAGCATACCGCAGCCAACGACAATCGTAACAAGCGACTGGTTCAGCAACTGCTTCAGATTATAGGCGTTCAGCATACGCCCCCCGCTCGCGATAGTAAAAAACGCGAAGATAACAATAAACGCGATAAAAGGTACAATATCGCTGAGTTTGACGTTGAATTTTTTCATAGGTTTTGTCCTCTTATTGGAACGTGTATTCAAAAGGTGTGAGAATGTGTACTCAAAGAGTGTCAGAACGTATATTCAAAAAGTACCGGGTCAAGAGTCCGTCATTGCGAGCCGCGGAACGCCCGAGATACGTAACATTGAAACCGGCGCGGCAATCCAGTCCCGGGAGCGTAACATACGTATCTGTGGCTCTTACTACTGGATTGCTTCGCACCTGTACCGCGTTGTATGTTAAGCTTACCGGTGCTTCGCAATGACGAACTTTTTAGCTTTTCACATTTTGTTTGTAGTTTTTTTAGAACCCGCGCACGGGGGAGGGCGGGTTTGAAACCCGCCCCTACGGGCGTGCAATCCCGAATAACCGCGTCCCTACGCAACCCACGTCCAAACCCCATTCCCCTCTGTGGAGGGGTGCCGCCGCAGGCGCGGGGTGGTTTCCCCCGCAGGGCGCAACCCACGTCCAAACCCACGTCTCTGATATTTGATATTTGATAACTGTTATCTATTAAATCATCAGCCCGATTATCTGCTGCTCGGTAAACCGTTCCCCCCTCGGCACAACATCGGCTACTTTGCCGTCTTTCATTACTACGAGCGTGTCTGACATTCCGAGGAGTTCTGTTAGCTCGTCGGAGATTAGGAGCGTGGCTATGCCGTCGCGTTTTGCCTGTTTCATCAGGTCGTAGATGTAGGCTTTTACGCCTACGTCAACGCCGCGCGTGGGGCAGTCTAGCACGAGAACGCTTATATCCTTTGCGAGCCAGCGGCCTAGGTTGACCTTTTGCTTGTTGCCGCCCGATAAATCCGACATATGCTGGTAGATTGAGCGGCATTTTACCGAGAGCTTTTCGACCATAGTCCCCGCGATATTGCGAAGCTTGCCGGGCGAGATGTAGCCTACTTTGCCCTCAACCACGCCTATTGACGGGAGGGCGAAATTTTCCAGAATATCGGTATTCATCATAAGCGCTTCGGAATCGCGGTCCTTCGGCACGTAGGCCATTTTGCGCGTCAGCGCGTCCGTAGGGTCAAGCACACGCTTCCCCTCCAGCGCGACAGTTCCGCCGGAGAGCTTGCATAGGCCGTACACAGCCTTGCCGATTGTGTGTATGCCGGAGTCGCTAAGGCCGCAGAAGCCGAGGATTTCGCCCTTGTGCAGTTCAAACGATACGTTTTCAACCGCCGATTCCTGCGATTTTGCGACTGTTACGCCCTCGGCTTTCAGCACTATTTCAGAGGCGAAACTCGGCTCGCTGTCCGTGCGGTAATACTCGCCGGAGGCGGCGCGTCCTACCATAAGTTGTTTAACCTCGTCGGGATTGGTGTCCGCTGAAACGAGGTTACCCGCGACTGCTCCGTCACGCAGAACGGTGATTGTATCGGTAATGGCTATCAGTTCCTCAACGTCGTGCGTTATGACAACGACGCTGCGCCCCAGTTCTTTCAGACGTTTCAGCAAACCGTAGAGCTGCTCGCGGTTATTGTACGACAGCGACTGCGTAATCTCGTCAAGCAGGATAATTTCCGGGTCGATTGATAGGGCGCGGGCAAGCTCAATCATTTTGCGCGTTTCGATTTGCAGACCCGCCGTGCGGATATGCGGCTCTACGCTTGCCAAATTCCACTTTTCAAATACGTCAAGAGCCGCGCGGTACATTGCCCGGTTATTGACAATCCCGAATTTTGAAAAACGCTTCGTATTGCCTAAAAAGATATTAGCCCCGGCGGATAAAGTATCCACAACGCCCAGTTCCTGGACAACCATAGAAATTTTCCGCGCGTTAGCGTCCAAGGGGGACAAGGGGTTATACTCCTCGCCGCCAACGCGTATGCTACCGCTGTCCCGCGCGTACAGCCCCGCAATCTGCGAGATGAGCGTAGACTTCCCCGAACCGTTCTCGCCGATAAGCCCGCGAATTTCCCCCCGCTGAAGCGTAAAATCAACGTCAACGTTAGCGTGGGTAGGTCCAAAATATTTATTCAAGCCACTGATTTCGAGTATTGGCATAATGACCCCTTTATTAGTTAACAGTTAGCAAATATCAAATATCAGAGACGTGGGGTTTGGACGTGGGTTGCGATTGACGTTGGTTACGTAGGGGCGGGTTTCAAACCCGCCCTCCCCCGCGCTGTGCGCGGGGTGCGCCGTCCCGGCGCACCGTCATTGCGAGCCGCGCGAAGCAATCCAAGCCCAGTACCCTCGTCCAACCTACGTCCCGCGTCCTACGTCCCGGCGCCGTGCGCCGTCTTTGCGAAGCACCGGTAAGCCTGCGATACGTACAACGTTACAGGTGCGAAGCAATCCAGTGCCGGGAGCGTAACATACGTCTTACGTATCGCAGGATTGTACGTCAACCCTGGATTGCTTCGCCGCATATCATCTGTACGTATCGCAAGTGCGGCGGCGGCTTCGCAAAGACGGGCTGGGCTTGCCCAGCCCTGTCCCGGCGCAATGCGCCGGGACGGTGGACGTGGGTTGCGCCGCGCACGGCGCGGGAAACCACCCCGCCGCTACGCGGCACCCCTCCCAAGAGGGGAATTTACGGGGGTGTGCTTCCGGCAATCCGTCAATCCCGTAACCTACGTCCAACCCCATTCCCCTCTTGGGAGGGGTGCCGCCCGCAGGCGGCGGGGTGGTGTCCCCCGCAGGGCGCAACCCCGCAACCCACGTGTGCGCCCCCTATCCCCTCTGTGGAGGGGTGGCTCCGCAGAGCCGGGGTGGTTTCCCCGCCACAGCGGACGCAACCCTCGTCCAAACCTACGTCTCTGATATCTGATATTTGCTAACTGTTATCTGAACCAACGTCTCTGATATTTGATATTTGATAACTGTTATTTGACTACGCTCTGCGTTCCTCGTTGCCCAACTATCGCAAACGCTATCAAAAACAGCCCCAAGGCGGCTTCCTGTAGAGTTCCGCTTGGTACTTTGAATATTGTAAGGAGGTTGAATATTGAGTATATTACCAGCGAGCATATCGGGACGGCTATTATGATGTTTATGCGCTTCTGCATAATCTGCGCTAAGAGGACTATCGCGAGCGGCTGGAAAATCAGGTTCATACTTGTTAGGCCTGTTTTGACCGTCATACGCCCGGAGTAGCTTATTTGCGTCATTGCCGAGAGGCCGAAGAATATTCCGGCTATCACGCCGACGGCTAGTAGGGTGCGGTTGACGTTTATCCCCATTGCCCTCGCGACGCTTCGGTTGCCGCCGATTGCGCGGATATTCAGTCCTATTGACGTGCGGTTATACAGCACATAGGCCGCGATAAAGCCTATTGCGAGGAGTATCACGCTGTAGGGAAGCTGCCCCAGGAGGCGGAAATCGCGCGAAAGCTCGGTATCCACAAAGGGTTTTGTCGCGGGATTGACTTTTAGAAAGACCGCTATAGCCTCGTAAATCATCGCGAGGCTGATACCCGCTATCCAACTGGGAATTTTTGTAAAAGCGAACACGTTGAAATTGAAAAATATAAGCAATACGCCCACTGCCAAAGCCCCGAGCGCAACGCCGGGGTAGCCTAAAGCGTTACCGAGCCAGGTTGAAGCAAACGCCCCGAGAACAAGCACTCCCCCGACAGACATATCCGTAAACCCGCAGGCAAACAAAAAGCACAGTCCCCACGCGGCAAAAGCCGGGTAGACAATATGCGATACAACAACCCGAATATTGGAGGGGTCAAGAAACTTGCCACCCGCAAACAGGTTAGCGATAATCCCAAGGATAACCAGCCCGAGGAGTACGAATATAAGGAAAAATTTGTTAGCGTGTTTTTGCATAGCTATTCTCCGGAGTGTGTTGTTTTCGTTGTGCGGGGAATAAGAATGGTGCTGCGGCTCGTAGGGGACGATGCCCACATCGTCCCGTCGGGTTTTGCCAGTCTGCGTAATACGTGAATTTGTGCAATTCTTCGGGGCGATGTGGGCATCGCCCCCTACAGACGTGACGTATCCGTATAACCCCCGCCGAAGCGGACGCAACCCCCGTCCAAACCCCCGTAATTATTCATTATTCATTATCAATTATCAATTGTCATAACGTCTCTGATATTTGATATTTGATAACTGTTAACTGCCCATCTGTCCTAGTATTTTCATTGGCAGCCCGAACAGGTTTATAAACCCTTCTGCGTCCTTTTGGTTATAATCGCTTTCGCCGAAGGTTGCTATATCCTCGCTGTAGAGGCTGTGCGGCGATGTTACCCCTGCGTTTATTAGGTTGCCCTTGTATAGTTTCAGGCGCACTTTGCCGCTTACGTTTGCCTGCGTAGCCTCCGCGAACGCTGACAAGGCCTCGCGAAGCGGCGAGTACCACATACCGTTATAGACGAGTTCCGCGAAGTCCACCGCGAGCTTTGTTTTCATATGCGTTGTGGCCTTGTCGAGCGTAATGGTTTCGAGAACCTCGTGAGCGTGATATAGTATTGTCCCGCCCGGCGTTTCGTATACCCCGCGCGATTTCATTCCCACGAGGCGGTTTTCAACTACGTCTAGGAGGCCGATACCGTTTGCGCCGCCGATTTCGTTCAGTTTGCGTATGATATCGGTCGCGCCGAGCTTTTTGCCGTCTAAGGCAACGGGTCTGCCCTTGACAAATTCAAGCTCTATATAGGTAGGCGCGTCCGGGGCAAGCTCCGGCGATACCGACATCTCAAGGAAGCCGTCTTTCTTGTAATCCGGCTCGTTTGCCGGGTCCTCTAGGTCTAAGCCCTCGTGCGACAGGTGCCAGAGGTTTTTGTCCTTGCTGTAGTTTGTTTCGCGCGAAATTTTCAGCGGAATGTTTCGCGCCTCCGCGTAGGCTATTTCGTCCTCGCGCGATTTTAGTTCCCACTCGCGCCAGGGAGCAATAATCGTCATTTGCGGCGCGAAACGCTTTATGGCAAGCTCAAAGCGCACCTGGTCGTTGCCTTTCCCGGTACAACCGTGGGCTATAGCGTCCGCGCCCTCGCGCAGGGCTATTTCAACGATACGCTTCGCGATAATCGGGCGCGCAAAGGACGTTCCGAGCAGGTAGCCCTCGTACTTCGCGCCGAATATAACTGTGGGCAAAATATAATCGTTGACAAATTCGTCGGTGAGGTCCTCTATAAAGAGCTTCGACGCTCCCGTAGCGAGCGCCTTTGCTTCAAGGCCGTCAAGCTCCGCGCCCTGCCCGACGTCCGCGGCGACCGCGATAACCTCGCAGCCGTAGTTATCCTTAAGCCAGGGGATAATGACCGAGGTATCAAGCCCCCCGGAATAAGCAAGCACGCATTTTTTGATAGTTTTAGGCATTGTATGGTTTCTCCTTTATGTGGGTCTATTGTAATTTGAAATTACCGCGCCGGGCGCGGCGTCACGCATGACGTACCGGGCGGCGTACCGGGCGGCGTACCGGGCGGCGGTACGCCCGCCCGTCATTGCGAAGCACCGGTACGCCTGAGATACGTACAACGTTACAGGTGCGAAGCAATCCAGTAGTACAAACCAAAGAAACGTATCTGCGGCTCGCGGCACTGGATTGCTTCGCGCCGTAGACATTCTTCGTATCGCAAGCCTTGCGGCGCTTCGCAATGACGAACTCTTTACTCTTAGACCATTTTTTACACCCTAAAATCGTCAGGCGGCGGGAGGGCGTTGTCCTCGCCCTCGGCCGCTATAACTGTCGCGGGTTTAGCCTGTACGAATTTTATCGCGCCTATTACGCCGAGCGCGAGCGATACGAGCATACCCGTCAGCGCGACTGCCGCGAGCGTTTCCTCCGCTATACGCTCTGACAGCGCGTTTAACAGCAGGTCGTAGGCGTTGAAAACCATATGCGCCGCTATAGCCGCGATTATGTTGCGCGTTTTGATGTAGATGTAACCTAACAGCAGACCAACGAGGAACGCGTACAGCCCCTGTATAACATTGCCGTGCATAGCTCCGAAGATTAGCGCGGATACCGCCACGGCCGCCCACTTCGGCATCCAGTACACCGCGCGGTTAATCAGTATCCCGCGAAATATAAACTCCTCCACAATCGGCCCGATAACCACAAGCGTTATAAGCCGTAGCGGAAGCGAGCCGGAATGCATCATCTTTTCAACCAGCTGATAATTTTCCCCGAGCGACTGGTTTTGACTTAGCAACCCGACTAAAACCGTAATAAGCGCGTGACCGCCGAGTACCGCAAGCACGCCAAAAAGGGCGGTCTTAGCGGAATCGGGACGTTCAAACTCCGGCATATACCCGCGCGTTTTGCGCCATATTAGCCCGAACACCACAAGCGTTGCCAAATAGGCAATCGCGAACGCGGGCATAGTCAAATCAGCTGATTCAGCAAGAACGCGCTCCATATAAACCTCGTAGTCAAGCGGCTGCAAGGTTCCGCCCGCGATAGCCGCCGAGCCGCCCATCATTTCAAGCGTCACGGAAAATATTCGCCCGCCGATAACAATACCGATTATTATGCCCTGAATAATAAAAAGCAATAGCACCGGGTACAGCAAACGCCAAACCCTGCGAGCCGCGCCATAAGGGCGAAAGCTGTACGGCTCCAAATATTCGCGAGGGTCGTAACTCATTTTCAAACCTCCGGTTTTTCAGTTAACAGTTATCAAATATCAAATATCAGAGACGGGAGTTTGGACGGGAGTTTGGACGGGGGTTGCGTCGCGCCGTGCGCGGGAAACCACCCCGCCGCCTGCGGGCGGCACCCCTCCACAGAGGGGATAGGGGTTGGACGGGGGTTGGACGGAGGTTGCGAGCGGTGGGATTGTGTCCTCG
>JAISJH010000103.1 GCA_031261635.1 Oscillospiraceae bacterium | reverse complement strand
GTGGAGGGGTGCCGCCCGCAGGCGGCGGGGTGGTTTCCCCGCCGCAGCGGACGCTAAAAGTTACAAAACTAATTGCCCAGGGTGCCGGGTTGCGTTGTCAATCAACTACACACGAACGGAGAATTTACTTATGAAATTCCGCATCGTCCCCCTCGCTTTAGCTTTCGCGTTGCTTATCAGCTTGTTCCCCGCTTCGGGGGAAGCGTATGTCGCGAGCTACAGCCTAAACGTTCCCGCGTACGCCAAGGTCGGCTTGTATTACGGCAGCGGCGACCTGGTTTACGCAAATCTCCTGAACGGCTCTGAAAACAGCGTCGGACACGGTTATAAATTCGGCTATTTTGACGCGGCGCGAAATTTCTTTTCCGTTGCCGACACCGACGCTACGGCGATTACGATGGTCAAGGACAGGAACCTCTACATAACCCGCGACAGTAATAACCGCTATGTCGATACCGCCACCTCCGACTTTATGGGGACGCTCGGGTGCTATCATATCCGCTTGCCGTATAGCTACGCAAGCTACGCCGAGGCCAGGGACGTTGTAGCCTTATATACCGGGAGTTTTATACTGTTTGAAAACTGGACGTATTCGGTAATGGTCGGCAACTATTTTTCAGCCTCCGAAGCTGTCGCGGACGCGGCGGCTCGCGGCATTACCGGCACGGCCTACAGCGGTTCCGACCGCACGGTGACAGTCGTCGAAACAGGCACTTCGCACATTCTCTTTGAGTTCGACTGCGGTTCCGCGCTCTCGCTCGGGATAATGCCGAAGCCGGATTACGAGGGGCAGAAGCCGCTGACGTGGTTCAAGGGCTATAAATATTACGGAGGCTTCCAGTATTCGCGGCTCTCCGGCAATAACATTACCGTTGTCAACGTCGTTGCTATCGAGGACTACATAATGGGCGTACTGCCCTACGAAATGTCGGTTTCGTGGCCGCTTGAAGCGCTCAAAGCGCAGGCTGTCTGCGCCCGAACCTACGCCGCGCAGAACGTCGGCAAACACGGAGCCTACGGCTTCGATATCTGCGCCACTACCGACTGCCAGGTCTACAGGGGGCAGAACGTCACAGGCGACAGCATTACACAGGCCGTAGCGGAAACTGCCGGGCAATACGTAACCTACGGCGCGGCAATAGCCGCGGTCTACTACCACAGCGCGGACGGAGGAGCAACCGAGAACAGCGAAAATGTTTTCGCAAACCCCCTGCCGCACCTTAAAGGCGTGATTGACCCCTATGAAAGCACCGTCAAGACAGGTCACGACCTGTGGACGTTTACCTATACCCCTCAACAAATGAAAGAGCGGCTGAACGCCAAGGGCTACGCCGTGGGCGATATACTCTCCGTCACACCCGTCTATACGGACGTAGGCAATATCTTTTCACTAGCGTTCAAGGACAGCAACGGTAAAACGTTCATATTCAAGCAGCGCACTGCCGCTACAATTCTTAGTTGGGCGGCTGAAAACAAGGAAATCTTTAGCCAACGCTTTACGCTTGTCGGCAATACGACCGTAAACGCAGTGGTCCCCGCGCCGTCCTCCGGCCCGGTTTATATTGCGGGAGCGGAGGATACGGAGCTTACAAGCGCAAACGGATTATACGCAATAGGCGGGAGCGGCATAGCCGAGCCGCTCGCGGGAAGCGCAATAACGGTAATAACATCAGGCGGTATGCAAACGCTAAACCTCGCGGCAATCGCCGAAGGCCCGCGCGATTCGGGTATACCGCAAACCGGAACCTCCTTCACAATAACAGGAAGCGGCTGGGGTCACAACGTAGGAATGAGCCAGCACGGAGCAAGAGCTATGGCACTACTGGGCTATAGCTACGAGGATATAATACGCTTCTACTTCACAGGTGTAGAACTAGCGACTAATGTATAAATAACAGTTATCAAATATCAAATATCAGAGACGTTGGAACAGTTAACAGTTAGCAAATATCAGATATCAGAGACGAGAGTTTGGACGGGGGGTGCGTCCGCTTCGGCGGGGAAACCACCCCGCCGCCTGCGGGCGGCACCCCTCCCAAGATGGGAATGGGTTTTGACAATTGACAATTGATAATGAATAATGGATAATGACGGGGATTTGGACGAGGGTTGCGAATTATCGGAAGCCCTCCCCGTAAATTCCCCTCTCGGGAGGGGTGGCACGGCGAAGCCGTGACGGGGTGGTACCCCGCGCAGTGCGCGTACGCAACCCACGTCCATCGTCCCGGCGCAACCCACGTCCACCGTCCCGGCGCAATGCGCCGGGACAGGGCAGGGCAACGCCCTGCCCGTCTTTGCGAAGCCGCCACCGCACTTGCGATACGTACATATGATATGCGGCGAAGCAATCCAGGGTTGACGTAGTACCCTGCGATACGTAAGTGCGTAGTCCGTATGTTACGCTCCCGGCACTGGATTGCCGCGCGCCTATACGCCCTACGTATCGCAAGTGCGGCGGCGCTCGCAATGACGGACTCTTGACACGTTACCTTTTCAATACACGTTCTTAACCATCAATAAAGTCAACCTCAACCATCAATAAGGCCAAAATGAAAAAACTTGCGCTTATCCTTACTATAGCCGTCATACTCGGAGGCTGTAGCGTTAAAAACTCAAAATATACGGCTATATATTACGACCTGTTTGATACGGTGACGATAATCTCGGGCTTTTCAGACAGCGAAGCGGAGTTTGACGCGCTTGCCGCGGGGCTGTATGACGAGCTTAAGGCGGTTCACGACGCTTGCCTCGCCGAGGAGCCTCCCGAGGCTTTGCTTGCGCTTTGCGAGGAGTATAAGGCCGCGTCGGGCGGCACCTTTGATGTAACTTTAGGGGCGGTTTACGCCCTATACAAAAACGGCGGCGAACCGTCGGACATTCAGCTCGAGGCCGCAAAGGACGTATTCCAATACGACTTCGGCGCGATAGGCAAGGGCTACGCGCTCGACCTTGCCGCGAGCTTTTTACAGGGGAAGCCGTTCGCGGGAACAATCTCACTCGGTGGCAGCGTAGCCGCAATAGGGCGTAAACCCGGCACGGCGGACGGAGCCTGGGAAATAGGTATTCAGGACCCCTCCGGCGACGGGCTGGCGCGGACAATCGCGCTCCTGCCGGGACAATTCACGGCAACTAGCGGAACCTACGAGCGCGGCAACCACATAATCGACCCGCGAACCTGTGCGCCTGTAATCTCGCAAAGGTCGCTGACAATAGTAGCAAACTCGGGAGCCGTAGCGGATTTCCTCTCAACCGCGCTGTTCGTAGAGCCTAACGAGGGATTGGCGGAAAAGTATAATGCGGAAACATTTTGGCTTAACTAGAGCGGATATAATCCTGCTCGCGGCATTGCTTCTTATCGCGGGTTTAGGCTTTGCGCGTCTGCCGCGTGTCTTGGGGCAAAACGCTGTCGTTCGCGTTAGCGTTGACGGCGCGAGCTACGCCGTCTTGCCGCTGAATGTTGATACTACGCTTGAAATTGACGGCTACAGTGGCGGTCATAATACCCTGCGGATAGAAAACGGGCGTGTCGCCGTTATTGCCGCCGACTGCCCGGATAAGCTTTGTATGGCGCAGAGCGAGCCGCTGATTGTCTGCCTGCCGAACCGCGTCGCGATAACTGTCGACTATGAGTAAACGTATAGCCGCGCTCGGGATAACGCTTGCCTTGTGCGTAGCCGCGAGCTATGTTGAATTTTTATTGCCGCCGGTGCTGCCGAACCTCCCGGGGGTGAAGCTCGGGCTTGCCAATTGCGTGGTGCTGGTGCTACTGTACCGCTACGGTACGGGCTTTGCGCTGTCTGTAAATGTAGTCCGCTGTGTGATAGCGGGCGTGTTGTTTTCCGGAATATGGGGCTTGATATATTCACTCGGCGGCGCCTTAGTGAGTTTTACGGCAATGGCGGCACTGCGGAAAACCAAACGTTTCAGCGTACTTGGGATAAGCATATGCGGAGGCGCGACGCACAATATGGCGCAACTGGCAATAGCCGCGCTGGTGCTGAACAACGCCGCGACCTTTAGCGTACTCTACGCTCCTCTGCTATTGGCAGGGCTCTGCGCGGGAGTTTTAACCGGGCTTGCCGCAAAGCTGCTACTCGAACGCTTGCCGTGGTGAATTTGGGGGCGTGTTTTGAACGCACTTTGACCGCGCGTCCACCCTCGTCCACCCTCGTAAACCCTCGTAAACCCCCGTCATTGCGAAGCACCGGTAAGCCCGCGATACGTAGGGTGTTACAGGTGCGAAGCAATCCAGTGCCGGGGGGAAATCATACGGACTACGTATCGTAGAGGTACTACGTCAACCCTGGATTGCTTCGCCGCGTTTCATAGGTACGTATCGCAAGTGCGGTGGCGGCTTCGCAAAGACGGGCAGGGCGTACGCCCTGCCCCCGCGCCGGGACGGCGCACCACGGGCAGGGCGCACGCCCTGCCCCGCCCGGTTGTTTTCAATTGCCGTCTGCCGAGTGCGTCTACTAACTACCGGGCGAGGCAAGCCTCGCCCCTACAAAACCGCCCCTTACCCGCGCACAAGCCCCGCCTCCGTTAGCTCGTAGACCGTGCCGCAGACGTCGCTTATGTAGCGTCTGTCGTGGCTTACGCTTATTATCGCGCCGCCGTAGTCGCGCAGGATTTCACGTATTACGGGGTTAGACATAGGACTGAAATTCCGCGTAGGCTCGTCGAGTAACAGCACGTTGCAGCCGTCGGAGGTTAGTTTCAGAAACACGAGTTTCGCCTTCTGACCGCCGGAGAGTTCGAGTATCGTGTGCGCCATTTCCTCCGCTGTGTATTTGACGCTTCCGAGCATTGTCATTGCCCGCGTAACGTCCTCCTTTTTGCCGGAGGGCGCGAGGTATTCCACAGGCGTGCTGTCCATAGGCAGGAGGTCAAAATAATCCTGCGGCATATAGCCGCATTTTATATCGCTCCTTGCAAGTAAAATTTCAGCGATTTTTTTCAGAAGCGTCGTCTTGCCTACGCCGTTGCGCCCGGTAATACAGACCTTTTCCGCGCCTTTTACGGTCAGCCGGATATTTCGCGCCAGTAGTGTTTCGCCGCGCGAAAGCTCGGGAAGCTCGTACTCTATAACGATTTTGCCGTTCGGCACAAGCGTTTTTTCATCGAAGCGCAGGAAAATAGCCTCCTCAATATCCGGGCGCTCGGTCATATCCTCACTTTCGCGGTCAAGACGCTTTTCGAGCGACTTAACCGCTTTCATTTTCTTTTTCAAGAGCTTGCCGCCGTGCGGGTCCTGCCGCGAGACCACGTTTTGCTGATGTTCCACGGCTTGCTCGATTTTGCGGAAACGCTCTAGCTTGCCGTAAAACTCCGCCTTTTCCTTGTTAGCCTCCGTCTCCTGCTTTTCAAGGGCGCGTGAGCGCGACTGAATATAGTCCCTGTAGCCCGATTTGACGACCGTGGCGCGGGGGAGCGTCTTGCGCCGTATTTGTTCGAGGTGGATTATCACGTTCGCGGTGTTCTCAATAAGCGTTTCGTCGTGCGATACAAACAGCACTGGCTTGCCGCAGTTATTTATAAAACGCTCGAGCCATTCGAGCGTTGCGATGTCAATATCGTTAGAGGGTTCGTCAAGCAAGAGCAGGTCGGGTTCTGAAATAAGTATTTTCAAAAGCTGCAACTTGACGCGCTCGCCGCCGGAGAGCGTAGCGATAAGCTGTTCGGAAAAGGGCAGTTCGACAGATAAATCAAGCTCACGGCAGAGTTTTGACAGCGTTTTTGGTGAAACGTCGTAAAACTCCGGGATAGCCGCGCAGAAGTCCGCCGCGGAAAGGGTTTTATCGTCAACCGTCATTTCCTGCGGCAAGTAGCCGAGTTTTGTACCGCGCGTAATAATTTCGCCCGAATATTCGCAATAACCGCCCGCAAGCTCCGGCTCATAAATCAGTTTCAGAAGCGTAGATTTACCATTACCCTCCTCGCCGATTATAACCGCGCGGTCGCCCTCCCCGAGTACGAAGCTAAATCCGTCGATAATAACACGGAGGTCTTTTTTGAGGGAAACGGTAAGTGACTTAATATGTAACACGTTATTGGTTCTCCTATGTATGGGTTGCTGTATGACTATAGTTTACACCATTTGCAACAACATTGCAATAGACTATTTATAGTTAACAGTTATCAAATATCAAATATCAGAGACGATGGCTTGGACGGGGGTTGCGCCCTGCGGGGGAACCACCCCGCCGCCTGCGGGCGGCTCCCCTCCACAGAGGGGCTAAGGACGAGGGTTTGGACGATGTTACAGGCGTGGTTTTTCCTCGTTCCCTCCCTCGTAAATTCCCCTCTTGGGAGGGGTGCCGCGTAGCGGCGGGGTGGTTCCCCGCGCCGTGCGCGGCGTACCCTCGTCCACCGTCCCGGCGCATTGCGCCGGGACAGGGCAGGGCAAAGCCCTGCCCGTCTTTGCGAAGCCGCCACCGCACTTGCGATACGTAGTTAATGATATGCGGCGAAGCAATCCAGGGTTGACGTAGTATCCTGCGATACGTAGTCCGTATGTTATGCTCCCGGCACTGGATTGCTTCGCACCTGTAACGCCCTACGTATCGCGGGCGTACCGGTGCTTCGCAATGACGGTGCGCCGCGCGGCGCACCCCACGCACGAGGGCGGGTTTGAAACCCGCCCCTACGAAATTGTGCGTCCATTCACCCAATCAGCTTCGGGGTAAACTCCAGCCTGTCGGCGGCTACTAACGCGTAGCTCACGCCCTTGTGGTCGCCCTCGAATGACCAGTGACCTATATCGCCGTGTATATGCCCGTAGTAACAGCGCGATACCTTGTATTTTTCAAACAGCGCGGTTATTTCCTCGCAAAAATAGTCGCGGCAAACCGGGGGATAGTGTAAAAACACGTAGATTTCTTTATCCCCGGCGGCTTGGAGCGACAGTTCAAGCCGACCAAGTTCGCGCAGGAATATTTTCCTGTCCTCGCTCGTCATATCTTCCGCGTTTTCCTCAAAGGACCAGCCGCGAGTGCCGCAGAGGGCTATATCGTTATATGTGATACTGCTGTTCTGCAAAAAATCGAAATTGCGAAGCCCGTTAGTTTCAAAATACGTCCGCATTTTAGAGATTGATTCCCACCAGTAATCGTGATTGCCCCTGACAAGAATTTTATTTCCCGGGAAAGAGTTCAGAAACTCAAAATCCGGCAGGGACTCCGGCAGGCGCATACCCCAGCTTATATCCCCGGCAATAACGAGCGTGTCGCCCTCGCCGAGTACGGCAAAGCCGCGGCGTAGCTTTTCAGTGTAACCCTCCCAGCCGCCGCCGAATACGTCCATAGTTTTGTCTGTGCCGAATGACAGGTGAGTGTCGCCGATAACATATAAAGCCATAATATTTAAGTCGTGTAAAGACTGTCGAGCATCTGTTCCGCGACAGTCGCGGCGGAACCGAACGCGAACTCGTCAATATGTTCGGCGAGGATATGGTACAGGTCGCCGAAGGGCGATAAGGTTTCCTTTATCCGCTCGGAATATTCAAAAACCTCGAGCGCGCCGCGTTGCAGGAGCGGTATAAGCTGCGACAGAAGCACAACGGTCTTTGCGTTGTCGAGAACCTTATCCGCGTCGTTTTCACTTTCCCCGTCGGCGTCGTCGGCTGTACGGTTGTCGCCAAGCTCCGAGATAACCGCGTCAAAACGCGCTTTGAAAATATCGGTCAGTCCCTCCGGGCAGGACTTTTCGTGCCGCAGTGACATTTCGCAGTCATAGGCGGCGGCGCGAAGCGTCTCCGCTCCGATAAGCGCGGCCGTGCTTTTAATCGTGTGGGCTATGCGCGTAGCGTCCTCGGTACGGTTATCGTTGACCGCCGCCATAAGTTTTGAATAATCCGCGAGGTGGTCTTTCGTGAAATCGCGCAGAACTTTTTCATAGAGCAGCGGGTCGTTGCCAAAGTTCCGTATTCCCCGCGCGCGGTCGACTATATGCGAGCCTGTTGCAAGCGCCTTCAAATCCGGCTCGGGAACGTCGTTGTGATAGGTAATCTCAACGCTTCCCGCCGGAAGGTATTTCGTCAGAATAGCCGCCAAATCGGATTCTTTAATCGGTTTTTCAAGAAAGTCGTTCATTCCCGCCTCCTCAAAAAACTCCTTCGCGCCCAAAACGGCGTTAGCCGACAGCGCGATAATCGGCAGTTTTTTGAAATACTCGCCCGGCATAGCCCGAAGCGCGGCGGCGGTTTCAAGCCCGTTCATCTCCGGCATCATATGGTCGAGGAAAATCAGGTCGTAGCGTTTAGAGCGCGCCATTTCAAAGGCCTCGCGCCCGTTTAACGCGGAGTCGGCGGAAAAACCGTAGCTTTTGAGGTATCCGAGCGTGACGGTAAGGTTAATCTTGGAATCGTCAACGACTAAAATATCAACGTCGCTGGAAGCGTGAATTTCAGAGCCTTCAACGGCCGCGATAATATTATCCGGGTCGCCGCGCACAAGCGGCAGGTACACGCGAAACGTCGAGCCGACACCGTACTTGCTCTCAAAACAAATCTCACCCGCCATAAGCGCGACAAGGCTCTTTGTAATCGCAAGCCCCAGACCCGTACCCTCGATGTTTCGGTTCGCGCTGATTTCGTCCGCGCGGAAAAAGGTGTCAAAAATCGGCTCGTAGTCAGCGTCCTTAATCCCGACCCCGGTGTCTGAAACAGTGTAGACTAAATACTCGCCGCCCTCTGTGCGAAGCAGTTCGGCTTTTAGAAGTACATAGCCCTCGCGTGTGTATTTGACGGCGTTCGTCAGGAGGTTAACTAAAATCTGCCGCGTGCGAAGCGCGTCGCCGAAGATAACCGCCGGGAGGTCAGGCCCGCGCTCCTTTCTAAACTCCAGCGACTTCGAGGCCGCGAGGAACTCAAACAGCGAGGTAACATCGTCCCAGAAGCGCGTAAAGGAATAATCCGCCGCGTCAAAATTAAGCCGCCCGGTGTCAATGCGCGAAAAATCAAGGATATCGTTAATAATCGCAAGTAAAGTGTCAGACATTGAGCGGATATTTTTGAGGTACTCAACCTGCGTCTTGTCAAGGTTATCCTCACGGAACAGCTTCGCCATACCCGTAATCGCGCTGACGGGAGTGCGGATTTCGTGAGAAACGTTAGCGAGGAAAAGCGTCTGCCTGCCTGTATTGACAACAGGTTCGCCTCGAAGCGCCGCGTTAACCGATAGCTCGTAATTCATCTCGTCACCTCCTCTATGTAATATTCAGCGTCGCCGAAGTTGTTGCGGGGAATTGTTGTAGACCCGCGTCCAAACCTGCGTCCAACGTCCCGGCGCACCGTCATTGCGAGCCGCGCGAAGCAATCCAAGCCCAGTAACCCGCGTCCAAGCCCACGTCCAACGTACAACGTCCAACCCGCGTCCGACGTCCAAACCTGCGTCCCGCGTCCAACGTCCCGGCGCCGTGCGCCGTCTTTGCGAGCGCCGGAAAACTTAACATATAAGCGGGTCTAGGCGCGAAGCAATCCAGTGCCGCAGTCCGCAGATACGTATGTTATGCTCCCGGCACTGGATTGCTTCGCCGGTCTCAATGCTACGTATCGTGGGCTTGCCGCGGCTCGCAAAGACGGCGCACGGCGCCGGGACGTAAGACGTGGACGTAAGACGCAGGACGCGCGGCAATGCCGCGCCGCTACTACCCGAACAGCCCAGCGTCCGTGTGTGGGAGGAAGCAGGCGGCTACGAACTCCTCCATATAGCCGGGGTCTGTACTAAGCTCGATATAGGTCATCGACCGCGCAAGCTCGTCAACTTTTGCGGCGGCTTTGCCTGACAGTAGCATCGCGTAGGCTCCCGAGAGCGACGAATTGCCCACGTAGCGGTATTTTTCAAGCGGTATCGCCGGGAACATTCCGACGCGCACTGCGTTAGCGAAATTTATCGCGCTGCCGATACCTCCGGCAATAAGAACCTCGTCGATATCTGAAACGGAGAAACCCACGGCGTTCAGCATTGTGCGGATAGCGGAAAAAATCGCGCCCTTTGTGCGGATAAAATTGTCAATGTCAATCTCGTTTATTTCCACGCCCGGAGCTAAAACGTAGCTCTTGATATCGTCGGTTTCAGTGATACGCGGGCTAATTTTAATAAATTTACCCTTGCCGTCAATCGCGCCAACGCGGAAAAGCTCGGCTATCGCGTCGATAATGCCGCTGCCGCACAGGCCGCGCGGAGCTGTGCCGCCGATAACGCTGAAAGTCGGTTCAAGCGTTTCAGCGTCGATAGTCACCTCGTCAACCGCTCCGACCGTAGCCCTCATTCCGCAGGACATATCGCCGCCCTCGAGCGCGGGGCCGGCACTGCACGCGCAGGTAAACATAAAGTCAGCGTTGCCGAATACAAGCTCGCCGTTAGTCCCGAGGTCTGCAAAGAGCGCGTTCCCCTCCGAACGTTTCCACAGCAGGCTCGCAAGCGTCCCGGCGGTGATATCGCCCCCGACGTAGCTCCCGACATTCGGCGCGATAATCAATCGGCAATGCGCGTGAACGTCAAGCCCCAAGTCGGCCGCGTTAAACGCCGACAAGCGGTTAAACGCCGGAGTATACGGCTCGAGCCGTATAAAATCGGGCGGGACATTCAAAAACAGGTGGTTCATAGTCGTATTGCCTGATACAACGAAACGGTAAACCGTGTCGCCGCTAACCCCCGCCTCCTCGTAAAGCCTCCGCATAAGCGGCTTTATGGTGTCCTCGATAATCGCCGTGTGCAGGGCGGCAAGACCTCCGGCGCGTTCGGCCTCGACAATGCGGTGGATAACGTCCGCGCCGTAGCGTATCTGAGCGTTACCCGCGCTGGCCTTTGCGAGAATTTCGCCGCTTGTGAGGTTTACGAGAACCATCGCTACGGTGGTTGTGCCGATATCGAGCGCAATCCCGAGCGGCGTGACGTTACCGATATTCAAAATAGAGTTGCGTGTACGCAGAAGCGGCAGTTCGCCCCCGTTCTCCCGCAGGGCTTTTGGAAGCTGGCGTATAGCGGACAGCGCGATATGCTCCGCCGCAGTAGCGTCAAGCAGTCGCTCCAAATCGTTAGTGGGGTCGTCCAAACTCGGCAGTTCGAGCGTTACTGTTTCAATAGTATACAGTTCCCCCGCGGGAAATTCGCTCAAATCGGCGCGGGTTTTTTCAAAAATCGCCTGTTCGCGCGGGTCTGATAAATCGGCGGTGCGAATGTCAGACTTAAAAGCCCCGGCGGCGGCGGGTATAAAAACGTCCAAATCGCCCTCGGGAATAAGCGTGTTACAGGCCAGCACGTCCCTGCCGGAAATAGAAACCTTGCACTTACGGCAGGTTCCGTTACCGTTACAAGGCGCGTCAATAGCGACCCCGGCGTTACGCGCAACATCAAGCAACCGCTCCCCGGAGCGCGAGCCTACGCATACCGGGGAGATTGAACTATCCTCAAACGTAAAGGTTATATTAGCCATTGTTATGATACCTAAAAAGGGGTGGGGTGATTGGGCGGTTGGGGCTTCGATTGGGGTTAATCGGGGCGCGGGTTGGGTAAAACTGTAAACAAAGTGCGAAAAACTAAAGAGTCCGTCATTGCGAGCGCCGGAAGGCTTAACAGACAAGCAGGTCTAGGCGCGCGGCAATCCAGTGCCGCAGTCCGTAGATACGTAAGTTACGCTCCCGGCACTGGATTGCTTCGCCGGTTTCAATGCTACGTATCGGAGGTTTTCCGCGGCTCGCAATGACGAACTCTTGACTTTTGCCGTTTGAATACGCGTCCTCTATATCTCCAAATAACTATCAGCGTACAAGGTCTCATTCTTGATAATATCAGCGCTCTTGATAGCTTCCCGCAACCTGTCGTCGCAGGGATTTACTATCGCGCTTGTCAGACCCGCCTGGATTGCCATAGCCACCATAGTGCTGTCTAAAATCGGGCGGATATGCTTCGGCGCGCCGTTTGAAACGTTCGACAGACCGCCTGTGGAGTTGAAACCCTGCTCGGCAAACCAGCGGATTGTTTCGAGAACTTCGCTCTGCTTATCCTGCATACCCTTGATTACGAGAAACAGCGGGTCAAACCACAAATCCTCGGCCTCCATACCGAGCGACAAACCGCGCTCGAGAAGCTCCATACAAAAGCCCTGCCGCTCCTCAACGCTCCCCGGAACGCCCTCTGCGGAGCATAGCGCGATAGCGATAGCGTCATTGGCGGCGGCGAGGTCGATGTTCTCAATCCTGTCTCCGGCATCAGCCGAATTGACGATAGGCTTGCCCTTTGAGCGGTTATAGACGCGGATACCCGCTTCGATAGCCTTGCGATTGGCGGTGTCAAGAGCAATCGGCACGTTGTCAAAGTTCTCCTGGAGGAGTTTAACGCCCCACTCCATAAGAGCCTCGCCGCCCGTTTCAGCGGGACCGATATTGAGGTCGAGATAAGTAGCGCCGGCCTTAAGCTGTTCCTCGGCGCGTTTAAGAATAGGCGCGGGGTCCTTGGTATCCATAGCTTTCTTGATAGCCGGCGAGATACAGTGAATACGCTCGCCAATGATAACGAATTTCGCCATATGTGTATGCCTCCTGTGTTGTTAGTTAATAGTTAATAATGAATAGTGAATAATGGGGTTATTCAGACTTTGCGGGGTTATTGGGAGTTTGCGAGGTTATTTAGAGCTTGCGAGGTTTATATAAAGTTTGTCTATGGTTTAGAGCGTGTAGTCAAAAGGTAAAGGGGCAACAGTCCGTCATTGCGAAGCCGCGGAAAGCCCGCGATACGTAACCAGTATAGCGGCGAAGCAATCCAGTGCCGGGAGCATAACATACGTATCTGCGGCTTTTACTACTGGATTGCTTCGCACCTATACCGGGTTATATGTTAGGCTTACCGGTGCTTCGCAATGACGAACTCTTGACCCACGTCCACTTCCCCGCAACCAACGTCCAAACCCTCCGTCCCTATCCCCTCTGTGGAGGGGTGCCGCCCGCAGGCGGCGGGGTGGTCGCCTCCAACGTCCAACCCCACGTCCCTATCCCCTCTGTGGAGGGGTGCCGCCTCAGCGGCGGGGTGGTCGCACCCACGTCCAAACCTATTCCCCTCTTGGGAGGGGTGCCGCCCGCAGGCGGCGGGGTGGTCGCCTCCCACGTGTGCGCCCCCTCCAAAGCCCCCCTCTTCAGAGGGGGGTGCCGCCTCAGCGGCGGGGGGTGCTACGGGGGTTACGAGGGGAGGGCGACCTACGGGTCGCAGGGTTAGACGGGGGAACTGGGCTCTTGCGACCTGCGGGTCGCGCTATGAGCATTAGGACGAGGGCTACTGGGCTTCCGCTCGTTGCGACGAGCGTCTTAGGGGCGCCGCCCCTAAGAACCCCGCCACCTTTGAAAAGGTGGACGAAACTTAATGGCTAAGATTTAAGCGTTTACGCCGCCACCAGTTCCTTCGCGAACTTCACAACCGCAACAGCCTCATTCGGCCCCACCAAAACCTTCCAGCCGGGTAGCTTATCCTGCAACTCGCCTTTCAGCACCGCTACCTTGCCCGGCAAAACCAGCGTGCGGCTTGACAGCTTCGGTTCAACCTCCTCGGTGATAAATTTCGCAATTGAGGTCGCGCCGAATTTACCCGCCGCCCAGGACGTCAGCACGGAGTACCCGCCCGCGTCGCAAATCAAAAGGTTGCAGGGAACTCCCGAACGTTCAAGCTCACCGCTCACGACAAAGTACGTAAGCGCGAAGTCAACCGTGATAAAGCAGGGAGAATCAGCCTCGCCCTTATTCAGCGGGTAAATTCCGACTTCCTGACGCATAGGCTTCTGCGGGTCGGTATAAATATTCTGCCGCAAACCGTAGAGCGCGAGAGCTTTAGCGTAGTCCATAGTATCGAAAATGAGTATCGAGCCGTATTTAACGGTAAACAACGCGGCAAGCGCGTTTTCAAGGTTAACGTCACCCTTTGTTAAACCCGCGACATTGACAAGCGTCGGATAACCAAACTGACTGTCTTTATTCAGCAACGCGGAACGGCGTATCTGCACATTCATCTCAAAGGCAGTCTTAATGTCGTGAGTATCAACCGTCAAAATGAGGTTTTTATTACCCAGCGCTTCAAGCTTTTCAACAAGCTCGTGCATTTCCTCAAGCGTCGGAGCGTTTACGCCTAGTAGAAGCCCGTTATCGCTCGCTAGTTTTGAAAACGCCTCGTAGTTATCTTTATCCGCGCCGTTCAGAATGGGCTTTGCGTCTTTAATCGCCGCTACAGCCGCAGTTGCAAGCTCAATCTTGTGCGTTGAGAGTATAACGCCGCGGTTTAGTGACGCGCCCTTTTGAGCTAGAGCTACAAACTCCTCGTCTTTATGCGTGCAGACGTTTACAAATTCGGCGTACATACGCTCGCCGATACGGTTATAGTCAACGCCCGTGGCCTCTTTGATAACCGCGTCATTCTCCTCGTCCGTGCGGCAACCGTAGAGCGAGAACGCGTACAGCGTCTTGCTTACGTAGGTCTTTTCGTGACGGAAAAGAACCGTTTCGCCGCCTAGCTTGTATTCGGCGTCCCCCGCCTTGACCGTGAAGGATTTCATCGGCGGCGCGTTTGACTCGCTTATTTTATCGAGTACGTCAGATGAAACGTGCGGGCATTTCGTGATGTCCACGGCTCCCTGCGCGACTTTCATCGCGAAGGCCATACACGTCGGGTTGCCGCACTCTTTGCAGTTAGAGTGCGCCTTGGGAAGTAATTTGAAAATGTCGATACCTTTTAATGCCATCGTAGTCGTCCTCCTCTTAAGCTAAAGCTGTAATCAAGGCGGAAACAGCCTCGATAGATTTTGGGTGTCTGAGCATAACCGCGTTAGAACCGGCGGTCAGCACGGAAACGGCGGTCTGGATTTCCATAGAAATGCCGCGAGCCTCTACGTCGCCCCAGTCCGGCATATCTTCGCTGCTCGCGGTGGCTTCTTTAACGCCCCAGGTTTCCGTTGAAACGGGCGTAAATATCGGCATTTGAAGCGTAGTATCGTTCTGATTCTGCGCGGCGGCCTTAATACGGTCGATAGTCGAATAGACGTATTCAAACCCGTACCCGGCGGCGGCCTGTCCGACGTTCATAACGACGTTCTTGCCGCTGACGCCCATTTGCGTGATAAGTACGTTAAGCTGTTTCGCGAGGTTAATATCGACAGAGCTTTCCGCGCCGACTTTCTGATTATACGCAAGCCCCACGGAGGCGGCTACGGTCTTGTAGTTCTCCTCTTTGGCGGCTACGAACAGGACGTTTTTGCCCTCGAGAGCGGCGGCGGCCTTGTCGAAAACCTGAGCGTCCTTCTCGTTATTCTTGCAGCCGATAATTACGAGCGGTTTCAAGTCGCCGAGCGCGTCGCTTACGGCCTTGGCGGTAGCGGCGCAGTCCTCCGCGCTGCGGTTTTGACCGTTAGGGTCAGCCGATTCAAGGCGCAGACATACAAAGTCAACCCCCGGCACGGCGGCGGCGGCTTTGGCGGCTTCGGCGGTATCGCTAATCCCGGCGTACAGTCCGGCAATACCCGGCACAGCGTCCGCAAAGCCGAGGTCTGATACCTCGATACCGATTTTAGGACTGTTGGGAATTGTCCCGTCGAAAGAGTAAAACGGCAGAACGCTTTCCCCGCCTAAGGTGACAGCGTTTGCGCCAACCCCGAGCGTAACTTCATTTATCGCGGCCCCGGGCTTTGGAGTAGGTTTCTTAAATGCCATTTGTTCAAGCTCCTTTTTTATTTAGTTTATAGTTATCAAATATCAAATATCAGATATTTGACGCGAGGTTTACAAAATTAAATTGACTATGGCGCGTGCGGCAATCTTTACGGGCGCGTCCTCGGGGAGGTCTACGAGGGGTTTTCCCTCTGTGTCGTA
>JAISJH010000116.1 GCA_031261635.1 Oscillospiraceae bacterium | reverse complement strand
AAAAAAAGCCCCCTTCCGTAGAAGGGGGTGCCGCCCGCAGGCGGCGGGGGTTGTCCCCCGTAAATTCCCCTCTTGGGAGGGGTGCCGCCCGCGGGCGGCGGGGTGGTATCCCCCGCAGGACGCAACCAAGCGTCCAAACTTCCGTCTCTGATATCTGATATTTGATATCTGTTATCTGTAAAACTCCCGTCTCTGATATTTGATATTTGCTACCTGTTAACTGAACCAGAGGTGATTATTATGGCATTACGTTCTACGTTTTATGGATTGGAAATTGCGGCTTCGGGCTTGTATGTTAGTCAGAAGGGGCTTGACGTTACCGGGCATAATATTGCTAACGTTGATACTGTCGGCTACTCGCGGCAGCGGCTTATTACTACGGCCTATGACCCTAACGCGGCGGTTATGAAGTTCAAGCCCGTTGACGGCGCGCTTATCGGTTCGGGGGCTAAAGTCAAAATCCTTGACCAGATACGCGATGAGTTCCTCGACAGGCAGTACCGCACGGAGGACAACAAACGCGCGGAATGGGAAACGCGCACAAAGAGCCTGACATATGTAGAGGCTCTGTTTGAGGGCGCAGACCAGGCGGCGCTTGAATCAAACCTCGCGGGACTGTTCGCCGCTTTTAACACCTATCAGCAGCAGGAGGCTAATGATAAGGCGCAGCGTGAGGCTACGCTCTCGCTCGCGAACGCCCTGATTGAGAATTTTCACCAAATTTATAATCAGCTCGAGGCGATACAGAAAAGCGAGAATGACGCTATCAACGTAATGGTATCGGAAATCAACAACATCACCACCGGGATAGCCCAGATAAACCGTCAGATTTACGCGTTTGAGGCTATGGGCGACCAGTACGCCAACGACCTGCGCGATAAGCGCAACGTGTTGCTTGACGAGCTGTCAACCTATGTCAATATAAACTATCACGAGGACAATACCGGAAAATTCCACGTCTACCTCGGCGGCACGGGCAACAACTACCTTGACGACGACAAGGGAACGCACGTTGACGATAACTATGTAAACGCCAACAACGGCATAGAGATTGTCAGCCACGTATATCAGACGAGCCTTGAATGTGTAGAAACGCCGATGTTCCCCGAGGGGCGCAAGTGGCAGATAGTCGTTAATACCGCGAGCAATATTGACGTGACTTCCCCGAACGCTTTCCCTATTTTAGACCGTCCGCTTGTTCCCACTATTAAAGATATAGGCTTATACTACAGCGAACGCGCCGGACGCTGGGAAGTCGGCGGCAAGCCTACCGAGATTACGATTTCCAGGGATTATACAACGCTAAACGACACAATGACCGCGCCGGACGATATAATTATGTCAGACGGTAAACTCGTCAAAGCCGGGACGATTATTCCCGTCAGTCTGCTCTATCCCCCGACCGATTGGACGACGAGCGCGGACGGGACTACGCTTACAAATAAATCTACCGGGGCTACGGAAACTATCGCCGCGCTCCCGGGTTATCAAAAGGCGGGTTATGTTATTCCCGCTAATACAAAAGCCGTCCTGCGGCTTGACCTTGACGGCAAGGAGGTCAAACTCGGGGACGAAGGCTGGGACAGGTGGGACAAATACGTCGAGGGTTTTGTAAGCCTCTATTCCGCGAGCTATGACAATACCGCGCTCGGCGATTTGGATAATGAGCAGAGGTACGACGCGGACGGAAACCCGCTGGATTTAGAATACTTAAACCCCGTACTCGGCAACCCGAACGGCGCGGGTACGCAGTATGTGCTTGACCGCCTGCTCGGGCAGCCCATTGAGAGCGCGTATGACATAAACGGAGCGCGTGAGGGCAACGGCCTGATGTACGGCTACGGAATACTTACGGGCGGCATACTCAAAGCGCATTTGGACGTTCGCGATAACCAGGGCGGCAACCCCGCCGGGACTGACTTACTGGGCGTGCCGTACTTTATGGAGCGTCTGAACGAACTCGCGCGCGCCCTTGTGCAGAGCGTCAACGAGGTTCACCAGGAGGGCTGGACGCACCCGAATACGGGGACGGTCTCAACCACCGGGACGAATATGTTCGCGACCTTTTTCGACGACGGCGACGAGGACGTAAGCGGCGAGTTCTTCGAGGTAATGCCCTATATGGGCGAATGGAACGGCGACGACGCGCCGCCCTTTATGAAAATTACAGGCGACGCGGACTTGACGAAAGACGGCGGCTGGACGCTGAAAACCGCCCAGACCTTCGGAGTAGAGGTTCAGCTCGCGGCAGGTTCAGAAATCGTAGTCGCGAAAGGGCTTATACTAAGAGATTCAGACGGCAACGTGCTGTACGATAATTCCAAGGGAAGCGAAGCCTTTGTGTATAAAGACGGCGAAACTTTCACCGATAAAGACGGAAATGATGTAACCGTAGATACAAACGGTCTGAAACTACACTTCGGAACGCAGTACGGAGCGGGTTCGCTTCTCAAAGAGGGTTCGCAAATCTACTACCCGCGCGACCCGACTTCCGGCAAGACTATGTTTGTCGACTCTATGGGTTCCTACCGCACTTTTACAATCAACGACGTTAACGCTAAAAATATTTCGCTTACCAAAAACCTTACGGACAGCCGCAACGGTTCGTATCAGCTCGCTATGTCCGGCAATGAGTTTCTAAACGGCGAGTTTACTCACATAGGGCAGATTGTCATTGACTCCGACGACCCGGAACACGAGGACACCAAGCAGGAGGGAAATAACCTCATTGCCCGCGCCCTCTACGAACTCGGACTGCGTAAAAGCCTAATGCTCGAAACCGGGCAAAAAGATATCAACGGCAGGGCGATTACAATTACTATAGGCAACCTAAGCGATTTCGCAGACCTCATTCAGCAGCGCATAGCCCAAACGCTTCACGACGCTAAGGTAAGTACGGAAAACCAGGCGGTTCAGACACTCGCCGTAGAAAACCAGCGCATTTCAATTATGGGAGTATCGCTCGACGAGGAAATGACAAACCTAATACGCTACCAACACGCCTACAACGGCAACGCGCGAGTGATAAACGTTATGGACGAGATACTCGATAAACTAATAAACGGCACAGGACGAGTAGGACTGTGATTCAGTTAACAGTTATCAAATATCAAATATCAGAGACGAAGGTTAGGACGGGGGTTGCGTCCACGCTCGGCGCGGGTTACTGTAATGCTCTCGCTGTCCAACGTCCCGGCGCTATCCAACGTCCCGGCGCCGTGCGCCGTCTTTGCGAAGCCGCTGTACGCTTGCGATACGTAGGACGTATAGCGGCGAAGCAATCCAGTGCCGCAGTCCTCAGATACGTATGTTACGCTCCCGGCACTGGATTGCTTCGCGCCTAAAACCTTGTTCGTATCGCAAGCCTACCGGCGCTCGCAAAGACGGCGCACGGCGCCGGGACGTTGGACGGAGGTCATATACAAAACAATCACGGCGACAACAACCGCAAAACAATCAAGGAGGAACTTACTATGCGCGTTACTAACTCTATGATGGTCAATCAGTTTCAATATAACCTCAACAGCCGCCTTGAGCAGCTTAGTTCGTTGCAGACTAAAATGTCTATGGGGCGCAAGTACGGGCATATTTCAGACGACCCTATCGCCTTGATTTACAGTCAGCAGGCTAACCGTAAGCTAAAGCAGGTCGCGAATTACCAGTCTAACGTTGACCAGGCTAATAACTGGCTCACCACCGTTGAGACGGGCATACGCGAGATTAACTCGATTATGACCACGGCCTACGAAAACGCCGTACAGGCGGCTACGGACGTTATGACGGCCTCCGACCGCTCCAATATAGCGTCGTTTATCGCGCAGCTTCGCGACCACGTTTTGCAGACGCTGAACCAGACCATAGGCGACAAGTACGTATTCGGCGGCTACAATACCACCGGCTACACCACTACCGACAGCGGCAAACTTATGCCGCCCTTTGAGTACGATTCGCAGTTACAGCCTATCACGCACTACCGCCAGCGCGAGGAGGTTATTACTATCGCGCCTATGAAAGTCATATACAACGGCGGCGTATATTCCACGGCAGACCTCGAAAATGACGGCATAGTCGATAAAGACACAGGCGAGTTCCTTCTAACCGGGGCGCAGTCCTCCGGAACGGCTTTTGAAAAGCTACAGGCGAAGTACCCGCACCTCGCGGCCTATGATTTTGAAAAGGGCGTGCCGACCTACGACTTCCCCGAATGGGACCCGGTCGTCGAGCCTGACCGCGATTTATACGGCTCGTTTACGCCGTTTGACTCGCGCTTACAGATGAGCGACGAAAAGAACAAGGGTAAATTCGAGGCTATCCCGGCGGTTACTAAGACCGTTACCTATCTTGAAGCGTATGAAACTATTCCAACCGTTAAGGAAATCAAGTTCAACGGTCTGTCGCTAAACGACAAAAACGTCGAGCCGGGCGAAACTGCGTTCCACGCGGAAATGTTTGACCAGGCTTCCGGCAAAAACGTTCAGCTGTACTACGCGACAGAAAGCGACGGTACGCGCTACGTAACGACCCAGCAAACGAGCGAGCCGGTAATGATAACCGTCAAGGCGGTTCAAACAAACGCCTCCGGGATTGATACCCCGACAATTACACAGCCGGCTATGTCGCCGCCTATATCCTATAAAACAATCTACAGTTCCTCGCTTGACGTTGACCCGGACGGCAAACCCCTCTGGCGCGACGCTGACGCGTTTGACATTCCCAAGTTGAAACTGAAAAAAGACGACGGCACCCTTGTTGATTTCGAGGCGGACGATATAGCTCAAATAGATTTACAGCTAAACGGTAAGGACGCGGACGCGACCGCAACCCCGCCAACGGAGGAAATTTTAGGCACGCGCGACACGCTTCAAACCTCCGCAAACCAAATCTACGGCGTTGACGAAAACGGCGACCCGGTGCTTGATAAAAACGGCAAGCCCATTGCCGCCGAGATTGAAAAATACGACATCTACCGCAACGATTGCCTTGCCCTCGACGTTGGCGTGGGCAGTGATATGAAAATAACCTTCAACGGCATTGACGTTGCGGTCTACGGCTACGACGCGGAGGGCAAGCCCAAGACGATTATCGGGCTTCTCGACACGCTCTACCGCGAACTTTCAAACGACGGAGTGCAAAACGCCGACGACGGTCAATACACGGCGGTCGACATAGGCAACCTCCTGTCGGAATTTAAGGACGCTCAAAACCATATGCTAGCGCTGGTAGCGGAAATAGGAGGCCGCACAAACCGCCTAGACCTACTGGAATCCCGCTACCAGAGCGACGTGCTGAACTACACGCAAATGAAATCAGACGCGGAGGACGCCGACGAGGCCGAACTGATTATGCAATACAAGCTCTCCGAGGCAACCTACAAGGCCGCGCTCTCAACAGGAAGCTACATAATCCAACCAACGCTAATGGATTACCTTCGGTAACAAATAACAGTTATCAAATATCAAATATCAGAGACGAGAGTTAGGACGGGGGTTGCGCGGGGGCAGGGCTTCGCCCTGCCCGTCTTTGCGAAGCACCGGTAAGCTCGCGATACGTAGGGTGTTACAGGTGCGAAGCAATCCAGTGCCGGGGGGACAACATACGTATGTTACGCTCCCGGCACTTATGACAATTGACAATGAATAATGAATAATGAATAATTACGGGGGCTTGGACGAGGGTACTGGGCTTGGATTGCTTCGCGCGGTTCGCAATGACGGGGGGAAGGACGGGGCTACGACGAGGGAGGGCGGGTTTGAAACCCGCCCCTACGTAGCCACGCAACCTTCGTCCAAACCCTCCAAAGCCCCCCTCTTTAGAGGGGGGTGCCTCCGCAGAGGCGGGGGGTGCCGCAACCCCCGTCCAAACCTTCGTCTCTGATATTTGATATTTGATAACTGTTAACTAACTCAAAACGCGTCTCGTAACCGTCGCACTCCCGGCGGGGTCATAGACGAGTATACCTCTATCACGTCGAAAGTTGCGGGCGGCTCGTTTGTTTCCGCGTAGTTTTTCGCTAGCCAATAGCCGGCGGCTTTGCGTAGCTTCCGCTGTTTTGAGGGGCTTACTGCTTCGCGGGCTGTGGCGTGTTTTGCGTCGCGGCGGCTTTTTACTTCGGCGAAAACGATTACCTCACCGTCCCGCGCGATTATGTCTATTTCGCCCTCTCGGGTGTAGTAGTTGCGCTCCAGTATTATCAGACCTTTCGATTCGAGGAACGCCGCGGCTATGTCCTCGCCGATGTTTCCCTTATCTCTCATTTGCCGCGGCCCTCAAACGCTCCCGGTACGCTCTGCGTTTCGCTTCGTGTTCGAGCGACTGCCGGTCTTTGTCTATTGACGACAGCTTATACATCGCCACCTCGTTTTCAAACCTGCGCTCGTCTGTTTCCTTGCGAAGCCTTTCGTTATGCGCCCCCGCCCGCGTACCCTTGCGCCAAAAGGTTATCAGCCCGAGGACGAACAGCGCGGCACCCGCGTAGACGTAGTTTTGCACCTCCGTCCGCATTGACATCAGCGCGAGCGCAATACCCGCCACAATCAGCAGTACGGCGAGCGGCGACCTCGGGGCTTTTTGCAGGCGTTCGGCTCTTATCGCGCGGAGGCGCGTTGAAGTTGCGTCGGCAACCGCCTCCGCGTCCTCGAAGCGTTCGTTTAGAAGCTCGAGTTCTTTGTCTATGTCAAAATCGTAATTTTTCATAGTTTAACTGTCCAGCCGCAGAGCCGTGACCTTTTCGCAAAGCCCCGTTTCGCGGTTAATTGTGAATACCGAGCCTTGAAGCGTTTGTCTGCCGCCCGCGGAACGGTAGTGGTCCTTCGGAAAGCCCTTGAACATTGAGATTGACTGCTCGATATCCATACCTATAACGCTCTCGGCGGGACCTGTCATACCGAGGTCGGTTATAACGCCCGTGCCTTTAGGCAGTACGCGCGCGTCGGAGGTTTGAACGTGCGTGTGAGTTCCCCAGACCGCGCTGACGCGTCCGTCTAGGTAATACGCCATAGCCTGCTTTTCAGCGGTGGCTTCGGCGTGAAAGTCGACGAGCGTGTACGGAGCGTTTTCAGACGCGAGTATGCGGTCAATCACGTTGAAAGGGTTCTCCGGCGCGTAATCAAGCGATTTGCGCCCTATAAGCGCGATAACGCGAATCTTCCCGGCGGGACTGTCGAACAGCCCGAAGCCGCGTCCCGGCGCGTTACCGGCGTAATTCGCGGGGCGCAGAATGTAGCCGTTGTCGTCAAGATAATTGAAAATCTCGCGCTTGGAATAGGCGTGGTTGCCGAGGGTGATAACGTCCGCTCCGGCGTTGAAAATAGCCTCCGCGTCAGAGGGAAGCAACCCGCGCCCCTGCGCGTTTTCGCCGTTGACAACGGTAAAACAGGCGTCAACGCTGCGCTGCAACCCGCGAAGCCGCGCGGAAAGAAAATCAACCCCCGAGGCACCGCAAACGTCCCCGATTGCCAGTATGTTGAATGTGTTCATTTTAGATGTTACCTTTTTTTTCAAATAACAGTTATCAAATATCAAATATCAGATACGAGGGTTTGGACGTAGGTTGCGCCCTGCGGGGGAAACCACCCCGCCGCCTGCGGGCGGCACCCCTCCACAGAGGGGATGGGGTTTGGACGGGGGTTACGTAGGGGCGGGTTTCAAACCCGCCCTCCCCGCGCCGTGCGCGGGGAACTGGGGCAGGGCGAAGCCCGCCCCGTCATTGCGAAGCACCGCTACGCCCGCGATACGTAGGGCGTTACAGGTGCGAAGCAATCCAGTGCCGGGGGGACAACTTACGTATGTTACGCTCCCGGCACTGGATTGCCGCGCGCCTAAACGTCCTACGTATCGCAAGTGCGGCGGCGCTCGCAAAGACGGCGCACGGCGCCGGGACGGTGGACGGCGCCGGGACGGTGGACGGTGGACGGTGGACGGGGGTACGACGGGGAGGGCGGGTTTGAAACCCGCCCCTACGTAACCCCGTCCAACCCCCATTCCCCTCTGTGGAGGGGTGCCGCCCGAGGCGGCGGGGTGGTCTCCCCCGCAGGGCGCAACCTACGTCCAAACCCATCGTCTCTGATATTTGATATTTGATAACTGTTAACTATTTATAAAACCGTTGCAAAGCCTCCGTCGATGTTTATGTCCGCGCCGGTTATGTAGTTTGACGCGTTTGAGGCCAGGAACACCGCCGCGCCCATTAGGTCTGACGGACTGCCCCAGTTGCCCGCCGCTATCCGTGAGGTTATTTTATTGTATAGCTCGGTATCGCCGGACACGGCGGCGTTTACGTCTGTCTTAAAGAAGCCCGGGCAGATTGCGTTGCATTGTATGTTGTACTTCGCAAGCTCGCTTGCGAAGGCTTTTGTAATGCCGATTACGCCGTGCTTTGCCGTGACATAGCTCGGGCAATTGCGGTCGGCGGTATAGCTTAGGGCGGAACCGATATTGATAATCTTGCCGCCGCCGTTTTTCGCCATTACCTTAGCCGCTTCGTGAGCCATATAGTACACGGCGTTTAGGTTGACCTGCAAAACCTCCTCAAATTTTTCGTCCGGGAAATCAAGAAAATTTTCAAAGTGATTGGTAGCGGCGTTATTGACCAGAATATCGAGGCTCCCGAGCTGTTCAATACAGGCGTTAATAGCGGCAACGCGGTCGGCGGCGACTGACATCTCCGCGCGTATAGCGCCGAACCTGCGCCCCTCGGCTTCGACGAGCCGCTTCGCTTCGTCCGGCGGGTTATTGTGGAACGTGACAAACACGTCGGCTCCGGCTTTCGCGAACGCAACGGCATACGCAAGCCCTAAGCCCTTGTTGCCCCCGGTAATAAGCGCGGTTTTGCCGTCCAAGCGGAACCAGTCCATTGAAAAGGTGTCCATAATTTATATTCTCCTCACAGTTTTTAGTTAACAGTTATCAAATATTAAATATCAAATATCAAATATCAGAGACGGGGGGGTGTTCAGTTAACAGTTAGCAAATATCAGATATCAGAGACGATGGGGTTGGGCGGGGGGTGTTGCAATAGGTAGTTTTTCACCTTTAGCGTCAAATAGTTCCCAAGCGTCTTAAATAATTCCTCGGGGGCTATTGGTTTGCCCAGGTGGCCGTTCATTCCGGCTTCTATGCAGCGGTCTATATCCTCGCGGAAAACGTTTGCCGTCATTGCCACAATCGGCGTGGTTATCTCCATACGCCTTAGCTCGGCGGTTGCGCTAAGGCCGTCTATTTCCGGCATTTGCAAATCCATAAGAACCAGGTCGCAGACGTTGCCGCCTACGAAGTAGTCAATAGCCGCGCGGCCGCTGTCCGCGTGGGCTATTTGCACACCGCTCTTTTCAAGCAGCGCGGCGAGGATTTTACGGTTTAGCTCCACATCGTCTACGACAAGTATACGCCTGTCGCTCCAGTCAACCTCGAAAACGTCAACCGCCTGTGCGCTTCGGTCGATATCGCCGTCAAAGTCAAAGGGTATCTCAAAGGAAAACACCGAACCCTCGCCTAAAACGCTGTCAAGCCGAAGTTTGCCGCCCATAAGGCTCACGAGCTTTTCGCTGATTGCAAGCCCTAAGCCGGAGCCTCCGAATTTACGCGCGATACTTCCGTCGGCCTGTTCAAAGGGGACGAACAGCCGCGCTTTCTGCTCGGGGGTTATGCCTATGCCGGTATCGCTTATTTTACAGTAGAGCCTGTCGCCGCTTACGCCGTCGGCGGGTAAATGCCGAACCGTCAGGCTTATTACGCCGTCCCTCGGCGTAAATTTAGCGGCGTTGCCGAGGAGGTTAATAAGCACCTGCGACAGGCGGAGTTCGTCGCCGATTATGTACTTGTTAAACTCCGGGAAGTCCGTTAAAAAGTGCAGTCCGTTATCGGCGGCGCGTGAGCCGATAATGCTCCGCACCCTGTCAAGCATTGTTTCAAGTATAAACGGCGACTGTTCGACGGTCATCTTACCCGATTCGATTTGCGACATATCGAGTATTTCATTTATAAGATGAAGCAAATGGCGCGAGCTGTTGTCGATAGTCCGCAGATAGGCTGAAAATTTGCTGTGCTTTTTAACCTCGTCGTCCATTGCCGCGACGGAGGCCGTGCCGATAATGGCGTTCAAGGGCGTGCGTATTTCGTGAGACATACGCGTCAGAAACTCCGTTTTAGCGACTGTTGCGGCGTTTGCGGAGGCTATAGCCTCCTGAAATTCCTCCAGCTTATTGGCGCGGCGGCAGGCCGCCGCGATTATCAGACCCGCCGAATTAAGCTGTTCCTTCTCGTCCCTTGTGAATATCCTGCGGCCTCTGTTTTCGCCGAGCAGCAGATAGCCCCAGTATTCGCCGAACAGGTAGATAGGCACAAAGAGTACCGTGCTTACCCCAACCGGCAGGATTTTGATATGCGCCCCCTCCTGTAAGTCCTCTGCGAAAATTTCAACGGGCGCTTCGGGCGGCTTCCCGGATAAACCGGGGATATTTATAAACACCTCGCCGATAGAGGTTCCCTCCGCGCCGCTATAGCCGCCGATTACGCCGTAGGGACAGTCAAGCGCCTCGCGGAGTATTTTCATCGAACCGTCCATATCGTCCACGGCGGTGCGTATATCGGGCGTTAAAATATACTTATCCGCAAGAGTATTCAGCGCGAGCAGGAGGCGTTCCTTTTTTTCAAGCTCGCGCCGCGCCGCCCGAAGCTGTGATAAATCGAGCAGGTAGCCTACGATGAGCTTTTTACCGTTTACTTCCAGTATTTTCATATGCACGTCGGCAATTGCCTGACCGGCGGGGAAGTTCAGCGCGGTTTCAAAGCGTATACTGCCGGAGCTGAAAAGCTGCCGCAAACGCTCCTGAAAGGGATAGGAAATTTCACCGTCCGGCTGATATTCAGGCACGGCGGCGTTTAAGCGTTCGAGGTAAGTTTCAAGAAACTCCCGCTTGCTGCCGTATTCGCCGCCCACTACGTCCATCATCGCCTGGTTACACGTAATAGGTATTACGTTCTCATCAAACAAAATGGTAGGGTACGGGCTGATTTCAAGAAAAAAGTATTCATTGTCGTTACTATGCATAGCGTTTTTCCTTTTTTTACCGGTTGACACGTGGACGTGAGGCGAATCTGCGTAGGGGCGGGTTTCAAACCCGCCCTGCGGGTGTTATGAATAACCTAATTTCTAATTCACCTTATTCGTTACTTTCCCGTTCAGCAGGAAATCAGCTACCTGATTACAGGCCATTATCGCGCAGTTTTCCTCGCTCTCGGGGGTTGAGGCTCCTAAGTGGGGGATTGCTATAACGTTTTCGCGGTTTAGTAAGTCCTCTGTCGGGAAGTCGGTTATATATTTCGCGAGGGTGCCGTTTCCGAGCGCGGCGATTACGGCGGCGTTGTCGCAGAGTTCGCCCCGCGCTATGTTTATTAGCCTCGCCCCCTTTTTGAATTTCGACAGAAGCTCCGCGTTGTATTTGCCCTTAGTTTCCGCGACTACCGGCAAATGAAGCGTGATATAGTCGCTCGCGGCGTACAGTTCGTTTTCCTCTACGGAGTATTCGTTTACCACAAAGGGGTCGTAGCCTATAACGCGCATACCGAGCGCGGAGGCCGCCTCCGCGACACGCTTGCCTATCGCTCCGAGGCCGACTACGCCGAGGGTTTTGCCAAAAATTTCAGGACCTGTAAAGTTGGACTTACCCTTTTCGACGGCCTCCGCTACGCCGCCCGTGAGCGTCCGCGCCCAGTTGACCCCGGCGACTATATCGCGCGAACCAAGCAGCAACGCGCAGATGACAAGCTCCTTGACGGCGTTAGCGTTCGCGCCGGGAGTGTTGAATACGGTAATCCCGCGCTTAGTACATTCGTCAACGCAGATGTTGTTATAGCCCGCTCCGGCTCTCGCGATACATTTAAGACTAGGCGTAAGCATATCCGCCGTAACTTTAGCCGAGCGGACAATTATAGCATCGGGGTTTGACGCCTCCGCGCTGACGCTGAATTTAGCCTTGTCAAGCGTATCAAGACCAAGTGGGCTGATTTCATTAAGTGTCTTTATAACGTACATTTGAACTCTCTCTCCTAATAGTGTAAAGTAGCTACCAAGTTTATTATAACACATTTTGTTGAGAATTGCAACAGGGCAAATTCAGTTAACAGTTATCAAATATCAAATATCAGAGACGTTTGGTTCAGATAACAGTTAGCAAATATCAGATATCAGAGACGAGGGTTTGGACGTGGGTTGCGGGGGAACGCACAACGTAAACGTAGGGGCGGGTTTCAAACCCGCCCTCCCCCGTAAATTCCCCTCCTGGGAGGGGTGGCGCGTAGCGCCGGGGTGGTTCCCCGCGCCGTGCGCGGCGCAACTCCCGTCCGCCGTCCCGGCGCAATGCGCCGGGACAGGGCAGGGCGAAGCCCTGCCCGGGGTGCGCCCTCGGCGCACCGTCATTGCGAAGCCGCCGCCGCACTTGCGATACGTAGTCAATGATATGCGGCGAAGCAATCCAGGGTTGACGTAGTATCCTGCGATACGTAGACCGTATGTTACACTCCCGGCACTGGATTGCTTCGCACCTGTAACATCTTACGTATCGCGGGCTTACCGGTGCTTCGCAAAGACGGTGCGCCGGGACGGCGCACCCCGGGCAGGGCGTCGCCCTGCCCTGTCCCGGCGCATTGCGCCGGGACGGTGGACGGGGGACGCGACCGCGCACGGCGCGGGGAACCACCCCGCCGCTACGCGGCACCCCTCCCAAGAGGGGAATGGGACGGGGGAGGGCGGGTTTGAAACCCGCCCCTACGTTTATTGTGCGACCCGTTCCCCGCAACCCCCGTCCAAACCTCCGTCTCTGATATCTGATATTTGCTAACTGTTAACTGAACCATCGTCTCTGATATTTGATATTTGATAACTGTTATTTATAATCATTTAACTCTTGACAACGCTTGTCCCTTGTGCTACAATTAGCTTATTGCCGCGGATTTAGCGGCAGCAATAGCCCGCTTTCGCGGGCGAACGCGCAGAATCGGGTTTGAATCCCGAGCGATACCGTCACCGTGACGCGTTGTCCCTCTTTGGAACGCGCGAAGCCGGGTAGCTGTGCGAAGTTATGACTTGCGGCATTCAGGTCATAGCGTTTGTCGTGACAGCGTATGCCGTCGCGGCTGTTTTTATTGCCTAATCTATTTATAAGGAGAAAACCCTATGACACGCAAAACACTCTCCGCGCTGTTCGCGCTGTTGTTGACCCTCGCGCTTGTTTTGAGCGCCTGCGGAAACTCCGGCGGCGGCGCTTCGCCCACTCCCGGCGCTACCCCAAGCCACGAGGCTACGCCGGACGTAACCCCGGACGCTACCCCGGAGGCTACTCCCGACGCTCCCGCCGATACGGCTATTACCGTTATCGACCAGACGGGCAATACCGTGAGGCTCGACGCTCCCGCGCAAAAGGTCGTCGCGCTTACTCCCGCTATGAACGAGATTATCTACGCTCTCGGAAGTTTTGACATTCTCGTCGGGCGCGGCGAATACTGCGACTATCCCGCCGAAGTGTTCAATATCCCCTCCGTAGGCACCGGCACGGATACTAACATCGAGCAGATTATAGCCCTTGACCCGGACCTCGTGGTTATGGCTACAATGGCTCAAACCACCGAACAGGTTGACCAGCTTGTAAACGCCGGGATAGCGGTCTACTCCTCCGACGCGGCGAGTATCGCGGAAACCTACGAATCAATCGAACAAATCGGCGCGCTGATAGGTAAGAGCGCGGAAGCGGACGAGCTTGTCGCCTCAATGAAAGCGTCCTTTGAGGAACTTTCAAAAGAAAAACTCTCCGGAACGCTGTACTTTGAAATCTCACCGCTCGAGTGGGGCTTGTGGACGGCGGGACAAGGCTCGTTTATGAACGAAGTCGCGGACATAATCGGTCTGACAAACATTTTCTCGGACGTTGGCGCCTGGGCTGAAATCTCCGAGGAACAGGTTATCGAGCGCAACCCCGACTACATTATGACGATAACTATGTACTTCGGCGAAGGCCCCACCCCCGTTGACGAGATTTTATCACGCGCCGCCTGGAAGGACATTACGGCGGTCAAGAACAACGCCATACTAAACCTGCCGGATAACGAGCTGTCGCGCCCGGGTCCGCGCCTTGTTGACGGCGCCAAAGCGCTGTACGACTTCGTGAAAAATGCGGGGCAATAAACAAAAAGCCCGCGAGGGCTTCAATCCGGCGGTGTATCTCCTGTTCGCCGCCGTGACCTTTGCCGTATTTATTCTGTGCGTAGCTGTCGGAAGCGTTAACATTCCTATATCGGAGCTGTTGATGTCTACGATAATAACGGGAGTACGCCTGCCGCGAGTGATAAGCTGCGCCTTAGTCGGAGCCTCGCTCGCGGTCTGCGGCTGCGCTATGCAGGGACTGCTGAAAAACCCGCTTGCGGACGCTTCGACGCTCGGAGTGTCCGCGGGAGCGGGTTTAGGCGCGGTTACGGCCATAGCGTTCGGGATAACGCTCCCCGCCCTGCCCTTTGCGGGGACTACTATTATGGCCTCGCTGTTCGCCTTTATATCTCTGCTCGCTATTCTGACGCTTGCCTATACCATTGACAGGACGCTTGCCACCAATACGATTATTTTAATCGGCGTAATCTTTTCAATGTTCGTCTCCGCGCTGATGTCGATTTTAATAACCTTTGCCGGGGAAAAAGCAAACCATATGATTTTCTGGACAATGGGTTCGCTATCGGGAAGCGGCTATAATAACGCGCTCCTGCTCGCCGTAACGCTTGTAATCTTCGGCGGTCTGCTGGTTGCGCTCTCGCGCGAGCTGAACGCCTTCGCTATAGGCGAGGAGAATGCGCGGCACATAGGCGTAAACGTAAAGCGCGTCAAGCTCCTCGTGCTTATAGCCACGTCCGTACTAATCGGCGTATGCGTGTCAATCGGCGGGACTATCGCGTTCGTGGGTCTTGTAACGCCGCATATGGTGCGAATGATAACGGGACCTAACCACAAACGCCTGATGCCAGCGTCAGTATTCGGCGGCGCGGTATTCCTAATGCTCTGCGACCTGGTAAGCCGTACAGCGTTCAGCCCCCGCGAGCTGCCGATAGGCGTAGTGACCTCTTTGGTGGGCGCGGTACTGTTCGTCCGAATATTCTACGCGGCAAGACGGGGGTAGATAACAGTTATCAAATATCAAATATCAAATAACGGGGGTTTTGGACGTGGGTTGCGTCCGCGCGGCGGGGAAACCACCCCGCCCCTGCGGGGGCACCCCTCCACAGAGGGGATGGGGTTTGGACGCGGGTTGCGGGGTTTTGGAGAATTGCGTCCCCGCAACCCACGTCTAAACCCACGTCTAAACCCCCGTCCTCATCCCCTCTGTGGAGGGGTGCCGCCCGCAGGCGGCGGGGTGGTTTCCCCCGCAGGACGCAACCTCGTCCAAACCCTTCGTCTCTGATATTTGATATTTGATAACTGTTAACTGGTGAAATCTGGAGGAAAAATGCTCACAGTCAACAACATCACCGTGCGTTACGGTTCGCTTACGCTTCTTGACGACGTATCGTTTACGCTTGGAGAGGGCGAGTGGCTTATGATTTGCGGGCCTAACGGCGCGGGTAAGAGTACGCTTGTCGGCGCAATTACGCAGGGCGTTCCGCATACGGGCGAAACGCTGTACTTAGGTACGCCGCTCAAACGCTTCAAAGCCGCCGAACTCGCTAAACTAATCGGGGTATTGCAGCAGTCAAACGCCGTAGGCTACGCGTTCAGCGTTGAGGAGATTATACGCCTCGGACGCTACGCACATTCCAAAGGCTTCTTTGCCGGGCGCGATACAGGCGACGACGAGGCCTTAATCAGCGCGGCAATCGCGAAGGTCGGGCTTGAACCCTTTCTGAAACAATCGGTAACAACGTTGTCGGGGGGCGAGCTTCAGCGAACTTTTTTAGCGCAGGTATTCGCGCAAAACCCGAATATTCTTATACTGGACGAGCCTACAAACCACCTCGACCTCGTGTATCAGCAGCGAACCTTTGAGCTTATACGCGAGTGGCTCCGCGACGCTCCCGGCCGTGCGGTTATCTCCGTCGTACACGACTTAAACCTCGCAAAAGCCTACGGAACCTCGGTGCTACTACTAAACCGGGGGAAAACCGCCGCGTTTGGTAAGCCCTCAGACGCACTGTCGTCTGTTAACCTCAAAGCAGTCTATGAAATGGACGTTTATAAATGGCTAAATTCTATGTTATCACAATGGGAGGAGCATTAAAACTATGGATTTCAACAAAATAAACTTACAAATCCCGGATTTTAACGAGACCGCCGCTGACCTTGCACAGGCGCACTGGAATAACTGCGCTAAACCAGTCGGAAGCCTCGGGGAGCTTGAAGCGCTGCTAATCAAAATCGCGGGTATCACAGGCGACGCGGAGCCTCACTTCAGCCGCCGCGCAGTGATTGTCGTAGCCGCCGATAACGGAGTAACGCGAAACGGTATAGCGAGTACGCCGCCGGAGATTACCGTTACTATGGCGGGCTTTATGGCTAAAAAGCGCAGTTCCGTCTGTATAATGGCTAAGGCCGCGAATTGCGACAGCTATGTCATAGACGTGGGCTGTTTCAAGAAACTTCCCTTTGACGGCATTATCGACCGCCACATAGCGGACGGTACGGAGGATATATCCAAAACCGCCGCAATGAGCGCGGAACAGTGCGAACGCGCAATCCAGACCGGGATAGACCTCGTGCGCGATTTCAAACTCACGGGCGGCTATAAGCTACTCGCAACGGGCGAAATGGGGATAGGGAACACCACGACCTCCAGCGCAATCGCCTCCGTACTGCTTCAGCGAAGCCCCGCCGAGGTAACTGGGCGCGGGGCGGGTCTGACGGACGAGGCGCTTGAACGTAAAATTAAAATTATTGAACAGGCTATAACCGTCAACCGCGTTGACCCGCTCGACCCTTTCGACGTTCTGTGTAAATTAGGAGGCTACGATATAGCCGCGATGACCGGGCTTTACATAGGCGGCGCGTTATACGGCGTCCCGGTAATAGTAGACGGTTTTATAAGCGCGGTAGCGGCGCTAACGGCGCGGAGGCTCTGCCCCAAGAGCTACTACGCGATGATAGCGAGCCACGTATCAGCCGAACCCGCCGCGAAAATGGTGCTGTCGGCCTTAGAGCTAAACGCGGTAATACACGCAGGTATGCGCCTCGGCGAGGGTACGGGAGCGGTAGCCCTGTTCCCGCTGCTAGATATGGCCGCCGCGGTGTATAAGGATTTGATGACGTTCGCTGATATTGGTATGTAGGGGCGGGTTTGAAACCCGCCCTCCCCGCGCCGTGCGCGGGTGCGCCCCCCGGCGCACCGTCTTTGCGAAGCCGCCACCGCACTTGCGATACGTAGTTAATGATATACGGCGAAGCAATCCAGGGTTGACGTAGTATCCTGCGATACGTAGGGACACAGGCTGTATGTTGTCCCCCCGGCACTGGATTGCCGCGCGCCTATACGTCCTACGTATCGCAAGTGCGGCGGCGCTCGCAAAGACGGCGCACGGCGCCGGGACGTGGGCAGGACGAGGAACGCGCCCGCGCACGACGCGGGGTACAACCCCCGCCGCTTCGCGGCACCCCCTTCTGCGGAAGGGGGCAAAAATGTACGAATCCTTAGCCCCCTTCCGCAGAAGGGGGTGCGCCCGCAGGCGCGGGGGTTGTACCCCATATCCCTCGTCCAAACCCCCGTCTCTGATATTTGATATTTGATAACTGTTAACTGAACCAATTTGATAACTGTTATTTAACTTAAAACCGATTGACAAGCCCGCGTAAATATTGTATAATACAACTATGACGATTTTACTTACCGGCGGTTCCGCTAACGGGAAAAGCACTTTTGCTGAAAAACTCGCCGTTCGGTTTCCTGAGCCGCGCGTTTATATTGCCACGATGCGTCCTTACGGCGAGGGCGCGCTTGCCAAGATTGAGCGGCACCGTTTAATGCGCGCCGACAAGGGTTTTGCCTCGGTTGAGTGTTATACCGGGGTCGGGAGCGTCCCGCTTGAAGCCGGTTCTAACGTACTGCTTGAATGTATGTGCAACCTCACGGCTAACGAAATGTTTGACGACGTGGGCAATATTGACGAGGGCGCGGCGGAGCGCGTACTCGCGGACGTTCTGAAACTCTCGGAACGCTGCGCTAATCTGATAGTCGTCACGAACGACGTCGGGAGCGACGTTCTCGGGCAGTACAGCGACAGCACGTTGCGCTATATTGATACACTGGGCGAACTCAACATAGAGCTTGCGGAGCGCTTTGACGTGGTTTACGAGCTTGTGGCGGGTATTCCTATTCTGCTGAAAGGTACGGCCTTATGACGCTTATACGCTCGATTATTATGGCGCTTTCGATGTTTACTAAAATCCCTATGCCGCGTATCAACTGGGAAAAGGCGAATATGCGCTATATGTTCGCGGCGTTTCCGTTAATCGGGCTTGTCAACTGCGCGGTGCTTTATGGTTGGTTTAGGCTCGCGGAATTTTTGGGCTTCGGGACTATCCTCTACGCGGCGGGTTTGACGCTTCTGCCGGTATTTTTAACGGGCGGGATACACCTCGACGGCTTTTGCGATACTATTGACGCTTTGAGTTCCCACGCCGCTCCCGAGCGCAAACGCGAGATTTTGAAAGACCCCAACGCCGGAGCCTTCGCGGTGATTTACCTCGGGGTATATCTGTTGGCGTATTTCGCGCTCTGTACGGAGCTTGAACGAACGCCTCTGTCGATAATTCTGCTGGGCGGTATATCAGTCATAAGCCGCGCCGCCGGGGCTATGTCAAGCGTCGCGTTTAACAGTTCAAAAGGCGGCGGTTTACTCGATACGTTCCGCGATTCCGCAAGCTCCGTGACAGTTTTTATCTGCACGTTTTTTATAGGCGCGTACAGCGGCTGGGCGGGAGTAGGCGCGGTGACATACGGCAATTGGAGTGGCGTCCCGGCGATAATCGTAACGTTTGCCTGTATGATATACGTAAAAATAATGAGCCGCCGCCAATTCGGCGGAATGAGCGGCGACCTCGCGGGGTTCCAAATCCAGCTGACGGAGCTATTAGCTTTAGCGGCTACGGTGGTTGTGGTTTGAGATTTTGCAATTTTGGATTGTGTATTTAACTGTAAAAGTGTCAAGAGTCCGTAACGATTCAAGAATCCGCAGCGAGTCAAGAGTCCGTCATTGCGAGCCGCGCCAAGCAATCCAAGCCCAGTTCCCTCGTCCAAACCCCCGTCTTACGTCCCGGCGCCGTGCGCCGTCTTTGCGAAGCACCGGTAAGCCCGCGATACGTAGGACGTTACAGGTGCGAAGCAATCCAGTGCCGGCGGGACAACATACGTCTTTCGTATCGCAGACTACTACGTCAACCCTGGATTGCTTCGCCGCATATCAATGGTACGTATCGCAAGTGCGGTGGCGGCTTCGCAATGACGGGCGGGGCAAGCCCCACCCCGGCGCACAGCGCCGGAAAACACCCCGCGCCGTGCGCGGTAATTTCGCAAAAGGTCTAATAAATTCAAAATAAATTCAAAACACAAAAAGGCGGTGACATACTTATGATTCTCGTAATCGGAGCGCAAAAGTCCGGCAAGGGGCGGTATGCTAAGAAACTTGGTTTTCACAAGCGCGATATTATTTATAACGCCCACGCGCTGGTTCACAAGGACCCTGAAAACGCTATGGACCTCGTGGACGAACTTCTCAAAAAAGAGGTCGTAACCATTAACGAAGTCGGAAGCGGCGTAATCCCCGACGACCCCATACTCCGCGCGAAACGCGAGGCCACGGGGCGCGTAGGCGCGGCGCTCGCGGAAAGAGCTACCAAAGTCGTTAGAATGGTCGCGGGTATTCCTATGGTGCTAAAGGACGAAACGCCGCAAGTACAGGAAACGCCGCAAATAGAGCAACCGCAGGAATAAATTTTTATACGCTAAACAGTTAACGCGCTCGCGGAAAGGTTTATATAATGGAACTGATACTACTGCGCCACGCAAAAACCGCGGGCAACCTTGTCAAACGCTATATCGGTAAGACTGACGAAAAGCTCGCCCCGGAGGGTGTTGCGGAGGCTTCCGCGCTTGTTGACCGCACAATCGGGCGCGTGTACGTCAGTCCGCTTCGCCGCGCCGTTGAGACCGCTGAAATACGTTTTCCGGGGGCTGAATTGGTTATTTGCGAGGACCTCCGCGAAATGGACTTCGGAGATTTCGAGGGTCTCTCGGCTAACGAAATGGCTGAAAACCCCGCTTACCTCGCCTGGGTTGAGGAGAACTGCGAACCTGCTCCCCCCGGCGCGTCGGAAGATTTTGCCGCGTATTCGGAGCGTGTTTGCCGCGCCATTGCCGGGCTTGTCAAAAACGAAACGGAGCGCGTCGTAGCGGTGACGCACGGCGGCGCGATTATGGCGGCAATGTCGCGCTGGGCTAAACCCGAACGCGCCTACTACCTCTGGAACCCGCCGCATTGCGGGGGCTACGCCGCCGAAATCGGCGACGACTGGGACGGAAGCGGCGACTTTATTAGCTGGAGAAAACTATGAAAGCGGAAAACCCCGATTACTGGCGCGGAAAGAATTACGCGTTCTTTTGCCATAAAACCTGCGAGGCGTTCCCCTGTCACGAGGGTCTTGACCCGGAGCGCTTCAATTGCCTGTTCTGCTATTGCCCACTGTACGCCTTAGGGGAAAAATGCAAGGGAAACTATTCCTACACCGAGCGCGGAATAAAAAGCTGCGGCAACTGCGTGATACCGCACGACCCGGAGAATTACGGCTACATCATAGGGCGCTTCGAGGAGATTGCGAAGCTGGCGGAAAAAACATTGTGATTGGTAATTGTAACGTGTGCAACGCGGCACCCCCCGCCTCTGCGGAGGCACCCCCCTCTAAAGAGGGGGGCTTTAGAGGGTGGGACGGGGGTTGCGTCCGCGCACGGCGCGGGGCGAAGCGGGGGCGAAGGCAGGGCTTGCCCTGCCCAGCCCGTCATTGCGAAGCACCGGTAAGCCTGCGATACGTAGGACGTTACAGGTGCGAAGCAATCCAGTGCCGGGGGGACAACATACGTCTTGCGTATCGCAGACCACTACGTCAACCCTGGATTGCTTCGCCGCATATCATCGCTACGTATCGCAAGTGCGGTGGCGGCTTCGCAAAGACGGGCAGGGCGTCGCCCTGCCCTGTCCCGGCGCAATGCGCCGGGACGGTGGACGGGGGTTGCGTCCGCGCACGGCGCGGGAAGGGCGGGTTTGAAACCCGCCCCTACGTAGCCCCGTCCAACCCCCCGTAATTATTCATTATTCATTATCAATTATCAATTATCTTAACGTCTCTGATATTTGATATTTGATATCTGTTAACTAAATTGATAACTGTTATCTGAAACAACTTGAATATTAAACACGTATGTGCTATAATAAAACAAAACTAACCATAACAGGAGAGGCATATTATGAAAAACATTCCCTACAAGCTCTATCTGTCGGAGGACAAGCTTCCTAAAGTCTGGTATAATCTCCAGGCCGATTTGCCGGAGGCTCCCAGCCCTATTCTTCACCCGGGTACGCTTCAGCCGCTCGGCGTTGACGATTTGGCGCACATTTTTCTGAACGAATCCGCCAAACAGGAACTCTCACGCGAAAAGTACATTGAGATTCCCGAGGAAATACGCGGGTTTTACAAAATGTACCGCCCGTCGCCGCTCGTTCGCGCCTACTACCTCGAAAAGGCGCTCGGGACGCCCGCGAAAATCTATTACAAGTACGAGGGCGGCAATACTTCCGGGAGCCACAAGCTGAACTCCGCTGTCGCTCAGGCGTACTACGCAAAGGAGCAGGGCTTGACCTCGCTCACGACTGAAACCGGCGCGGGGCAATGGGGAACCGCGCTCTCAATGGCCTGCGCGTACTTCAACCTCGACCTAAAAGTCTATATGGTCAAGGTTTCAGCGCAGCAGAAGCCCTACCGCAAGCTCGTAATGCAGACCTACGGCGCCGATGTTTACGCCTCGCCGAGCGATACCACCGAAGCCGGGCGCAAAATATTGGCTGAAACGCCCGATACTAACGGCTCACTCGGCTGCGCTATCTCCGAGGCTATCGAGGTTTCGCAGACCACTCCCAATTGCCGCTACGTGCTGGGTTCCGTGCTGAACCACGTGTTACTGCACCAGTCGGTTATAGGCCTCGAAGCCCGCGCCGCTATGGACGAGCTTGACGAGTACCCCGATATCCTAATCGGCTGTGCCGGAGGCGGCTCAAACCTCGGCGGTCTGATGTGTTCCTATATGGAGGATAAGCTTGCCGGGAAGGCGAATACACGCATTATCGCCGTTGAGCCTAAATCCTGTCCCAGTCTTACGCGCGGCAAATACGCCTACGACTTCGGCGATACCGGGCGCACTACGCCGCTCCTCAAAATGTACACGCTCGGAAGCGGCTATATGCCGCACCCGAACCACGCGGGAGGCCTCCGCTACCACGGTATGAACCCGGTCATCTCGCAGCTTTACGACCTCGGCTATATAGAAGCAAAGGCTGTCGGGCAGGTAGACGTATTCGACGCGGCGACGCTCTTTGCTAAAACCGAGGGGACGCTTCCCGCGCCCGAGAGTTCCCACGCAATCCGCGTGGCAATTGACGAAGCCCTCAAATGCAAGGAAACCGGCGAGGCGAAAACAATCCTGTTCGGCCTCTCCGGCACCGGCAACTTCGATATGGCGGCCTACGAAGCCTACAGAAACGGCACAATGACAGACTTCGTACCTGACGACGCGTATTTGCAAACAGGCTTCGACACGCTTATGCCTGTCGGCAAATAGGGAAATAACAGTTATCAAATATCAAATATCAGAGACGTTGGTTTGGACGGGGGTTGCGGGGGACGCACAATATAAACGTAGGGGCGGGTTTCAAACCCGCCCTCCCCCGTTTTTATACGCGCTATTGACAAATTGCGACACATATGGTAAAATAACAACATTGCAGCGGGGACGTTACGAAGCCCCGTGATTGCGGTCACTTTACCCTCAGAAGAAATGGGGGGATGCCGATGGACAAAATATCGCTGAGCGACCTAATACAAATCGTCAGCGTAGTCATAAGCATTATTGGGCTAGTAGCGCAACTGCGTGAAAACTCTAAAAAGAAGTAGCCGCCCCTC
>JAISJH010000098.1 GCA_031261635.1 Oscillospiraceae bacterium | reverse complement strand
GCCACCGTATGCCACCGTATGCCACCGTATGCCACCGTATGCCACCGTATGCCACCGTATGCCACCGTATGCCACCGTATGCCACCGTATGCCACCGTATGCCACCGTATGCCACCGTACACCCCACTCACTCATCAACCGAAACAACAGCGTCACTCGCAACAATATTGATATACGTAACCCCGCGCGCAAGCATAAGCGGCATACCGTCCGAAAGCGTATAGTTAAACGGACTACCGGCGTCCTTCTTGCTCCACTTAACGGCAACGGCCTTACCCTCGCAATAAAACATACCGTCGCCCGAACCCGTAAGCCGTACACTGACGCGCCCGGAGGTATCGCCCTTAATATTAGAGATAGCGGTTTTCAGCACAAGCACATTACTAACGGCAAGCTGCTCCCCGGTATCAGCGTCATTCATAGCTTTCTTAAACTGACTGACGGCATACGTACCGCTCGCGCTGTCATATTCAAACAGAGTAGATTTATACCCGCTGTGCTTAACGTTTATACTCGTAGCAGGAGTGGTTTTAACACCCTGCAACGGAGTGTCAGAAAATTTTAAGGTATTATCAAATTTGTCGTTATAGACGGCTCCAAGCTTCTCCTCGGCGGCGACAAGCCGCTCCGCGTCAGTAAAAAGCTGATGCTCATAGGCGTACCCGGCGGCCTTGCGCCCCTTATCGCGATAAAAAGTGTTAGCGTAACTACCGCTCAACCCGTCAATAGTTTTCAAGCCGCGATTGGCGATAGCGGTAGCCGCCAGGGGACTGGTCCCGCAATGCGTAAAAACGGCGTTCAAGCCCTGCGCCAGGTCTATGTAGTAATCGCGAGCGGAGCGGATACTCCCGACAACGTTAATCTTAGAAATATCCTCAAACACGGCAAGCAAGCGTGTAACACCGCCCTCGGCCTGCGTCTCATAGATAATATCGGCCTTACCGATACCATATAAAGGCTGTGCTTCCTTAATGTTGTTAACCATAATAGCAATCGGGCGGTACGAGGGCGCGGCGGAAGCGGCAACCCCGGTCAGAGCGTTCCTGTAAGCCGGTTCCTCGGAGGGCGCGGGGGTAGGACTGGACAGCGGAGTAGGCGAAGGGGAGGGCGTAAGCTCTGCCATAGCGGGTTCGCTCGGTATCGGGCTTTCCTCAATAGGCTCAAAAGTCCTGCTCCCGCAGGAGGCAAGCATAGCCAAAAGCATAGCTAAAGCGATTAAAAAAAAGACGCGTTTCATCGGTATCCCTTTCATTTCGAGTTTTTTTAACTCATTCCGAGTTTATATAACTTTTTTCAGTTATCAAAGTATATTATAACACAAAAACGGGAAAAGTAAAGTGCAAACATTACAATGGAGGAAGAAAATAATGATAATGGACCGGATAGCACTGTTCCTAACAATAATAGGAGCATTAAACCTCGGGGCGGTAGGCATATTCAAGTATGACGTAATCGCTCACGTAGCGGGAAGCGCCCAGCACGGCGCGGCCAGAGTCCTCTATACAATAATAGGCCTGGCGGGAATATGGTGCATATCACTAATGTTCCGCGAAAGAGAAACCCAAGAGCAACCAAAAGAACCCGCAAAAACTTACTAAGGCGCAAACAAAGGGGCGGGTCAAACCCGCCCCTTACATATCGCCGATTACGCCACCCGTTAAAGATTTCCTAAAATCATTCGATATATAGATATAGAGGCAGTCTGCGTTTCTGTTACCAGTAATTGCCACACACTACTGAATACGGAGCATTACACTATGCGTATCCAGAACAACATACCCGGGCTTAACGCCAACCGCACCCTAAAAACGTCGGCGGGCAAGGTCGATAATCACATCTCGAAGCTGTCCTCGGGTTACAGGGTAAACAGCGCGGCGGACGACGCGGCGGGGCTTGCCATATCGGAAAAAATGCGCGGACAAATTCGCGGGCTAAACCAGGCGGAGCGCAATATACAGGACGGAGCCTCACTCATTCAGGTAGCGGACGCGGCGCTCCAGGAATCGCATAATATAATCCAGCGTATGCGCGAGCTTGCCGTGCAGTCGGCAAGCGACACGAACGAAACCGTTATAGACCGCGCCGCGCTCGAAATGGAATATCAGCAGCTAATGGACGAGGTAGACCACATAGCCGATAAAACCCAGTTCAACGGAAAATTCCTGTTCAGCGGAGAATTTGAAAAAGAAAAAATCACCGACATAGTAATAGAGATTAACGGAGTAAAACCCACAAGCGGCACAGCCCGCGACAGCACAATAAAGCAAGTAAGCGAAAGCACGATAACCGGGAGCGCAAGCGTATCAGCGGCAAAAGCGCCGCCGTCAATAGGCTTTCCCGAAACCGCCGCCGCTACCGACGTAAAAATCCCCACACCGCTCTCGACGATAACAGTCGGGAGCGCAAGCGTGTCAACGGTAAATATAGCGCGGGTAGGCATATCTTTATCCGAAGCGGAGGCGGGAACAAACGACGCCGAGATAGACCGCACGGCGGCAGGCTTAACGACCTACAAAATCTCCTCCACAACCGCCGTAACAGTCTCCGGCAACGTCGAATATACGGGGCTTATACTCAACAACAGCGGAAGCAGTCCCCTCACCGTAAACGGCAACAACGACGGCAGAATCCAAAGCACCGTAAGCGTAGGCGTAACTACCACAATAAACGGCACAAACGGCAAAACCGGCCAGATTGAAATAAACGGCAAAGCCGGAAGCGCGATAATAGGCAACAACAACGGCGGTCAAATCGAAATCGGAGCGATAGATACTTTCAGTATCGGCAATAACTACTCATTCTACCTCGACGCGGTAATGTCAGACGAACACGAAGCGACTATAATATCAAGCAAGGCTAAAGTAAACAACATAGTCAACAACGGCGCGCTGTCAAGTATAAACATCACAAGCACAATAGCGGTCGGCACGGAAACAAACCTAAGCGGCACAAACAGCGGGCTAATTTCAACAACCTCGCGCAAAGTAACGATAAACGCAAACCCCGGCAGCCTAACCGCCACAGACGGAACCGCCGGAAGCGCAACAACCATAAACACAAACAGCGGAGCAATAATGACCGCCGCGCAAAAAGTCACAATCAACACAAACAGCGGCAGCGTTCTGTCAAACACCCCGCTGACAGGCACGTCGACGCTCTCGGTCACGACAAACACCGGAAGTATTCAAACCACCGCAAAAACCGTGGAAATCGGCGGCAATAACGTAACCAGACAAATAACCGGAGCCGACGGCGACTACATATACTTAGGCGGCATACAGGCTACAAACTCGGAACCCGGTTCCAGCCTAACCGTCGCGGGCGACAACAACGGCCCAATCTCAACAAGAGCGGAAACGGTAAAAATAAACGGCTCAAACCCCGGCGACTTAACAGTAAACAACGCGAGTTCCTCAGTAACGATAACGGGAACAAACAGCGGCCGCGCAACAATTACCGCGAAAAGAGTAACCGTCGGAACAAGCTCCGGGCAATTGCGGGTAACCGGAGCAGACACAGTAACAATAGGCACGCAAAGCGGAACAGCCAACATAAGCGCGAAAAACACAAGCGTAACAAACGATACCGGCGCGACAAGCTACACAAACACCAGCGGCACGGTAACAATAACAACCAACAGCGGCAGTTCCTCTGTAAGCGACGCATCAAAAACCCGCGTAACAAACAACAACGCCGGGCTTAAAATCACGCGCGGCGAAGTATACGCTACCTACAACTCCGCGCCAAACGGCAAACTCGAACTAATGCCCGGCGTAGCGGTCAAAGAGCTGCCGCTTACGCCGAACGCAAACAGCGGGACGGTTATTTTCCGCGGACCTTTAACGGTCTCCGGCTCCAGCCCCAAAATACAAAAACCCGCTTCGGAGCTTGACAACAACGGCCGCTTTGAACTCGACGGAACCAATAATATAGATATTCGCGAGAATAAGGGCGAAATAATCGCTTCTAACGCGACATCAAGCGTTTCCGTAAACGCCTCCGGCGGCACAATAGAAGTAGGCGGCACCAAAATCGGCACCGCCACAAGCTCTGTCACAGTCGCTACCAACAACGGCATAGTACGAAACGCCGGAACGCTGAAAGTCACCGGCGACAACACCGGCAGGATAGAAAACTACGGCACAATGACCCTGCCGATAGGCGGGACAAACAGCGGAACAATCCAGCACCACGTCACGGCAATCGACACCTCCGGCATAAGCGTTCCGCCCGTCGGAATGATGCAAAGCGAACTGGACAACCTACCCGCGTCAACAATAACAATAACGGCAAACGGTCAGGATTTCACAATTACGGCAAAATGGGAAATAACGGGTAACTTCGATTCAATCTGCGATTGTATGACTGACAACTCCGTCGGAGGCTTAACGCGAAACGACTGCATAAACGCGCAGGGACGCTACCTGCTGACTTTCGATATGCCGGATTTTGGCGACGGCGGCTACGTGGTAATCGACGACGATTTGTCGCTTCAACAAAACGGCTCACGCTACGAAATTTCAAATAACGTAGACGTCTACGGCGCGCTCACAGGCGAATCGGGACGTAAAATAACCTTTGAGGTAGACATAGACGTAGAGGCGGTAATAAAGAAAAAGCCGAATGAGGGTCTGTACATACAAACGGGAGCAAACCAGGGCGACAACGTGGAAATCCACATCGAGCGAATGGGGAGCGCGGTACTGGGTCTCGTCGAACACGGCTACACAACGGTATCCGGCCCGCCGGTGCTGGCGGAAGCGGCGGTAAAAGCTGTCCCCGGCACAGCCGCAGCCGGAAGCGGCGACTTCACGGTTTCTTCAACGGAGGGCGCGGTAACGGCGGCGTACACAGGCGGCCTGATAGCAAACGAAGCGCGCCTGAACGGAGTATGGGACTTACAGGTAAGCGCGGGAAAAGCGGTAGCGATAAACCAGCGAACCGGCGAAACAATCAGCAAGGTCATACCGTCGATAGAGGCGGGAAAAACCGCCGAACTGGACTTCGGCGCACTCGGAAAAATAACGATGTGGTCTGGTAGTGGCAGAGCGATAAATTCTGAGAGCGTCATAGGAATGACCGGTCAAATCGTAATCAGCGGCGCAGTAGACAAAAAGGACGCGGTTTACGAGCAAGCAGAGGGCGAAGTAACCCGCTGCGACGTCTGCATTTGCAACACCTTAGCGTCCAGCAGCATTAAAAATCGTGATTCGGCAGCGCACGCGATTTCAATTTGCGACGGAGCCATAAATATGATTGCAACCCGGCGCGCGGACTTAGGCGCCTGGCAAAATCGCCTGGAACACAAAAGCGAGGCGCTCAAAATATCAAGCGAAAACCTGCAAACAAGTGAAAGTCTTATACGCGACCTCGATATGGCAAAAGAAATGGCGGGGCTAATGAAGGACACTGTGCTCAAGGACGCGGGCGTGGCTCTGCTGTCGCAGGCAAATTCCCTGCCGCAGGGTGTTTTACAATTATTGGGGTGAACATTTTAGCTCGTTCAGTCGAGTGCACCGCACCGCTTAAAACCAGGTAAGCGCGGGGAATCGGTATTACGTTTATGACGAGAGAAATTAAGCAAAACTAAGTACCGAGTTGCAAATTTCTTTCAAATGAGGATTCATAAGCGGAGATTATCGCCCCGCGAAAGGCTTTGTTTTCAAGGGTTACGATACCTTTAATGGTTGAACCGGCCGGGGAAGCAACGCGATTTTTCAGTACCGCAGGGTCCTCGCCCTCCAGCACCATTTGAGCGGCACCCGCCAAGGCGGCCGCCGCCATTTTCACCGCGTCAGCCCGCTGCAAACCCGCGCCCACACCCGCGTCAGCCAAGGCCTCAATAAACAAAAAAGCAAACGCCGGACTGCAACTCGCGGAAACCGTAGCGGCGTCAAGCTGCTTCTCGGGAAGCAACAACACTTCGCCAACAGAAGAAAAAAGCTCGCGAACAACTTTCAAATTTTCATCTGTCGCGGGGCTATCTTTGGCAATCTCCGTACAGCCCTTAGCTACCATAGCGGGTAAATTCGGCATCACACGAACAATCTCAACACCTTCGCCAACTACTTCGCGCAAACTCGAAATAGTCACGCCCGCCATAATACTGACGAGGACTTTACCTTTAAGTAAAGGAGAAATTTCATTCAGAACCGCTTTGTAAGTTTGTGGCTTTACACACAAAAAGACGAAATTGGATAATTCTACCAATTTTGAACTATTTTGAACTGTAGAAATGCCTAACTTTTTTGCTAAACTTTCGCGAATTTCAGCATTAACGTCATAAACCGCAAACCGCTCCGCGCCAAATTTCGCTACCGCTCCGCGCAGTATCGCGCCGCCCATATTCCCCGCGCCTAAAAATCCATACATACAATTAACCTCTCTCTTTCTATGATAAGCTCAAAACCCGCGCCGTGCGGTACATTTCCGGCTGCAAACTCTTTGTCATAGCGGTTCCCTCGGCGATATCAATGTCAACAACCGCGCCGTCCTGCGTGACAACCAGGCGGTTTTTGCGCCCCGCGCACAGAAGCTCAACGGCGTGTTCACCCATTCGGCTCGCCATAACGCGGTCGCGCGCGGTCGGACTTCCCCCGCGCTGAACGTGACCCAAAATCGTAACACGCGTATCCATTCCCAACTCCTTATGAATACGCTCGGCAATCTCCTGCGTCTTACCAACGCCCTCCGCAACGATAACAATGCTGTGTTCACGCCCCAAAATTTTCGCGCTGCGAAGGTTTTCAAGCACCTGCTGCTCAAAATCAAACTCCTTTTCAGGAGCCAAAATAACCGTCGCGCCGACGGCAATCCCGACATAAACCGCCAAATGCCCGGTCTTATGCCCCATAACCTCAACAACGGAACAACGCTCGTGGCTCTGCATAGTATCCTGCAACTTATCAATCGCCTGGATACAGGTATTAGCCGCCGAATCGAAGCCAATCGTGTAATTTGTACACGCTATATCATTGTCAATTGAACCCGGTATTCCGACAACGGATAAAGTTGAACCCATTTCAGCCAACACGTCCGTAAGCTCCATAGCGCCACGAAACGACCCGTCGCCGCCAATCACGACCAACGCGTCCAAACCGTGAAAATTACAGGTATCGGCGGCGCGTTCAATCCCCTGCCGCGTCTGAAACTCGGGCGACCGCGCGGTATAAAGCATAGTCCCGCCCTTGGTGATAATGCCGTTAACATCGTTCGGCCCCATCTTGAACAAATCGCCGTGAATCAAACCGTTGTAACCCCTACGGATACCGATAACGTCTATATTTCGCAAGTACGAGGTACGGACAACAGCGCGGATAGCGGCGTTCATACCCGGAGCGTCGCCGCCCGAAGTCAAAACTCCGAGCCGACGGGGCGCCCTGCGGTGTTCAACATTGGGATTATCTGTAAATTTTGAACTTTCCTGTGCCATACCAAATCTCCTTACAAAAAATGTAAACCTAAATGCGGTTAAACAGCCGCAACTGGTTTTTCCAGTAGTCGCGGTCAATTTCGTTCAAGCCGTCCTGCGTGACCCTCCAGCGCCAGTTACCCGTCGCCGTGCCGGGAATGTTTAGGCGCGAGTCCGCTCCGTAGCCCAAAATGTCCTGCAAGGGGACAATTACGAGCTTCGAGGGTGACTGAAACAGGCTCCGCAAAATCGCCTTGTTAATCGTGCAATCGCGCCCGCCGCGGGTGAAATCGCCGCTGTAACCGAGGTACGCGAACAAATCCCAACGCGAATCATCGTCAAGCTTCATCACCCAGTCGAGCAGCGTCGTGTTGTCGTGAGTGCCGCTGTACGCCGCGAGATTCGGGCGGTAATTATGCGGCAAATGTATATTGGCGGGGCGTTCCGACCTCTCGCCGGTAAAGCCGAACTGGAAAACCGCCATACCCGGGAAGCCGGCTTTCGCGAGAAGCTCACGCACCGCGCTGTCAATATCTCCCAAATTTTCAGCGATAATCGGAAGTTTCCCGAGCCTTTTTTCCATAGCCTGGAACAGCGGATACCCCGGCCCGTTGTACCATTTCCCGCTCTGCGCCTCCGTCCCGGCGCCGGAAATTCCCCAAAATTTGGAAAACCCGCGAAAATGGTCAAGCCGCACATAATCATACATTTTCATAGCGCGCTCAATCCGGCTGCACCACCACGAATAGCCGGACTTCCGCATAGCCGCCCAGTCATACGTAGGGTTGCCCCAACTCTGCCCCTCGGGATTGAAATAGTCCGGCGGCGCACCGCTGGTCAAATTCAAATTGAACCAATCGGGGTGTTCAATTACATCTTTTGAACTCTCCGATACATAAAACGGCAAGTCGCCGATTAGCTGTATCCCCTTGTCGTTAGCGTGTTTCCGAAGCTCTAGCCACTCGGTTTCAAACTGCTCCCGCGTAGCTTCGGCTGAAAATTCCCGCGCGGCTTCGTAATCAACCTGGTAGGGCGAAAAAGTTCGATTACCATAATTTCCCTGAATTGAACTCGTGCAATAGCTCAGTTCCCCGGCGAAAGCGTCCCGGCAGTCATAAGGGGAATCCCCGTTGCCAAAGCGTTCAAGCGGCAGTACCTGCCAAAAACTAAAGCCGCAGTCAGCCAAAAAATCAACAAAGCTGAACGCTTCCCGCCCAAAAGTCCCGATTGGACCGGAGTTCGGAAGCGACGAAACCGGGAGCAATACTCCCGCCGCCCGCCTCATTTCAGCCTCCAAATATTCTCCGCGTAGTTGCGGATACTGACGTCGGAACTGAAAATACCGCTGTAAGCAATATTCATACCGGATTTTTCCAACCAACCGAGCCGGTCGTCGTACAAAGCCGCAATCCGCTTATGCGCCTCGACGTAGGCCGCGTAATCGAGCAGAACCAAAAACTCGTCATTATACGTTATAAGTTGGTCGTAAACATTCGGAAACTCCGCCTTGCTGGTCAGCCCGGAGGTATTCAAATACTTGTCAATCAGCATTTTCAAGCGCGCGTCGTTCTCATAATACTCGTGACTGCGGTACGTCCGCGCCTTGTAAACCTCCAGAACTTCCGGCACGGTTAAACCAAACTGAACACAGTTTTCCTCTCCGACCGCGTCAAAAATTTCGATATTCGCGCCGTCGAGCGTCCCGATTGTCAAGGCTCCGTTCATCATAAACTTCATATTTCCCGTGCCGGAGGCCTCTTTGCTTGCAGTCGAAATCTGCTCGCTAATGTCGCTCGCGGGGAAAATGCGCTCGGCAAGCGACACGCGGTAGTTCTCAAGGAAAACCACCTTCAAGAGGTTATCAATGCGCGGGTCGTTGTTGATAAGGTCTGCCACGTGGTTGATTAACCGTATCGTTTCCTTAGCGAAATGGTAGCTCGGCGCGGCCTTTCCCGCGAAAATATGAACCCTCGGCGTGAAGTTTTTGAGTTCGCCGCTAAGTAACTTTTCGTAGATTGTCAGAATGTTCAAAACGTTCAAATGCTGACGCTTATAGGCGTGGATACGCTTAACCTGAACGTCGAAAATCGCGTTCGGTTCAACTTTAACGTTCGTGAGTTCCTGGATAATTTTGGTAAGTTTGAACTTATCGGCGAGTTTAATTTCGTTCAATCTGTTCAAAAATTCCTCGTCCTTTAGGTGTCCCTCGGTGTCAAGCCGCTGTAGTTGCTTCATATCGCCCTGCCAGGACGTTCCCAGTTTATCCGTTATCGCGCCCGACAAGCCGGGGTTAGATTTAATCAGCCAACGCCGCTGGGTTACTCCGTTCGTGACGTTCGTGAAACGCTCCGGCAAGACCTCGTAAAACTCCTTGAACAATTCGTCACGCAAAAGCTTAGAGTGAACTTCCGCCACTCCGTTAGTCTTATGCGAACCGACAACCGCGAGTACCGCCATTCGTACTTCCCCGAAGGCCTCGATTGCCATTCGCGCTATCCTGTCCGAGTCAAAATTGAACTTTTGCGAAAGTTGAACACACCAGCGCTCGTTGATTTCGTGGACTATCATATAAATTCGCGGCATCAGCGCGGAAAAAACCTCTACCGACCACTTTTCGAGAGCCTCCGGCATTATTGTGTGGTTCGTGTACGAAATCGTCTGCTTTGTCAGCTCCCAGGCTTCCTCCCAGGTGAAGCCCTCCTCGTCCATCAGTATCCGCATAAGCTCCGGAATTGCGAGCGCCGGGTGCGTGTCGTTTATATGTATCGACACATATTCCGGCAGCGCGTGCAGGTTTCCGTAATACTTTTTGTAATGCGCGATTATGCTTTGCAAGCCCGCAGACACAAAGAAATACTGCTGTTTCAGCCGCAAAACGCGGTTCTGATAGTTGCTGTCGTCCGGATATAAGACCTCGCTGATTGCTTCGGCGGAATATTTTTCGCTCACCGCGTTCAAATAATCGCCGCCGCTGAAGGCCTTGAAATTCATCGAATTAACGCTCTCGGCAGACCACAGGCGCAACGTGTTAACGTTGCCGTTGCCCGAACCGAGCAGGGACACGTCATAGGGCATAGCGACAACGGTCTCGTGACCCTCGGACACGAAAGTCTTGCGAACCAGCGTCACGCCGTCCGCGTCGTAAATATCCTCCTCGCGAACTTTCCCGTAAAATTTTACTGACACCGCCTTGTGGGGCTTGCGCGTTTCCCAGACGTTTTCGTTCCGAAGCCAGTTGTCGGGAAGCTCGACCTGTATTCCGTCAACAATTTTCTGCTCAAAAAGCCCGTACTTATACCGTATCGAACAGCCGTTGCCCGGCAAGCCGAGGTAGGTCAGCGAGTCCATATAGCAAGCCGCGAGCCGTCCGAGCCCGCCGTTGCCAAGCCCCGGGTCAAGCTCAACCTTAAAGATGTCGTCCGGCTCAAACCCGAGTTCCGGCAGAACTTCGCGCGTGACTTTGTCAAGCCCAAGCGACAACAAATTCTGCTCCAGATACTGTCCGAGCATAAATTCAAGGGAGAAATAGTAAACCTGTTTGCGCTTCTTCTCCCGGTTATTGCGGTTTGTACGCATCCAGCGATGTGTAATCTGTTCTTTCACAATCGCCGCAAGCACCGCGTAACAATCCTCGACAGTAGCCTCTTTTGGCGTAATCCCGAGGAAACTCTCCATTTTTTCCACAAAATGGTTAGCAAAAGTCTGCTTATCCACTAGCCGCACCTTCCTATCTTAAGTTGGTGCTACTATTATACCCTACTTAGCAACCCTTTGTCAAGTGTAAGTTTCCGCGCGGCGTATCAGGACGCGAGCGACAGCAACTGCACCGCTTCGGAATACCCCAGCCGCACCTTTCCCTCGAAGCCGTCCGCGGAAACCAGTCCGCGGCTTATCGCCCACTCTACGTAGGGAGCCGCCCAGGCCGAGGCCTGACCGGGTTCGAGCGAACCCCCGCCGCCCGGGTCGATTGCCTCACCGCTGTAGAGCGCAAGAAGCGTCGCCGCCTGCTCCCAGGAAAACTCGCCGTAGGGGTCGAATTTCCCCCCGCCGACGCCGTTGGCAAGCCCGTTGAAATTGCCCCAAATCACCGCGCCGTAGTAAGGCGTGTCCGAAGTAACATCGCTGAACGGCCCGACGCCGCTGACAAAAACCGCCGGACTGCCGGAGGATTCATATAATAACTGCAAAAATTCAGAGCGCAAAATCGTCAGCTCACGCGGAGCCTCGCCCGTTTGCGTCCCGAGGTACTCAACGCTGTCGCGCAGCGTTCGCCCCTCGGGCGTAGAGTCGAAGAAGCTTCGCGCGGATTTCGTCAGCGCGTTGTATTTTGAACTCAACTGCCCGGTCGTAATCATATCGAGGCTCGGAAGCGCGCGGACTTCGCGCTGTAAACGCTCGACTGAAATCCTGTCGGTGAGCAGCGCGTAATAATCCTCCGCGGACACCCGCAGAACCGAGGCGCGGTCAGCGTCCCCAAGCTCCGAGAACAAGCCGAGCGCGGCAGTCAGGCGGTCAAAACTCAAAGAGTAGTAAGCCTCGTCAAACGCGTCAAGCACCTGCGACACATAATCGAAATCATCGCCCCCGGCAAGCTCGACCCTAATATCGTTCAAACGCTTCTCCGCGTAATTTCCAAAATCGTCATAAACCACAGCCGACAGTTCAGTATACAAACCGTCAACATTCAGCGAAGTTGAACTTCCCGGCTCGCCGTTCAATTTATAGTTCAATTGAACGTTCGACGGCAGGAACCGTACCTCGCCGAGGTAGGCTCCGTCACGCGTCCCCGCCGCGCAGTCCGTCACGACTATCAGCTTATCGGGGTTGACGACAGAAATTTCCAACTGATATATGTACAGCGTACCGCGATTGTTGTACGCCGGATACCACAGGCGATACAGCCCCGCCCCCGAATACGCGAGCGGCGCGGAACCCATAAAACTCTGAACGTCCGACTTAAGTTCAACGCGGTCAATTTCCGGGCGCTCGTAGGCGGTCAAACGTGTTTTCAACGAGTTCAACTGCACATTTGAACTCAGCCCCACGCCGAGTATAACCGTCGCGCTCGTAGCCTCCGGCGCGTAAGTCTGCGAAATTCCGCGCAATGTTGGAAGCGTCGAGTATTCCTCAATCGTCCAGGTCGAGGCGAAGTCAAGCGCGGCGAAATTGACCGCGCGCGTCCCCTGTTCAAAGCTCAAACGCGCCGCGTCGCCGCTTCCCGAGCCGACCGCCGATTGCGCGGCCGCGCTATTTATAATGTATGCGCCGGAAATGTTCCCGACGTTGTTTCCGATTAGCGCGCCGATTTTGCAGCTTTCCGCGTCGTCGGCGTAGGTGGGTACAACCGCGTAGACGGAGCGGACTTCGCCGGCGCTCTGCCCGACTAAGCCGCCGACGCTCGACTCCGCGCCGGAGGAAAGATTTCCCAAGGCGTAGGAATCGAACACGGTCGAGCCGGCCGAGATACCGCCGATTAAGCCGCCGGTTCGCGAGCTTCCTCCCGCGCTGACCGTCGTCGCCGCGTAGGACTGCTCAACGGAGCTGACGTTCAGAAAGCCCGCGAGGCCTCCGGCGAAGGACTGAACCCCGCCGGAAATCTGCGCGTCGTCAACCGAGCAGGCCGTGAGCGAGCCGCCGTAAACGTAGCCGGCAATCCCGCCGACCACCGCGTTGTCCTGCGCTGTCACGGAGCCGCTGAACGTCGAATTTGAAATTCTACCGTTTTCGCCGATGTAGCCCGCGAGACCTCCGACGTACATCGCCTCCGTGTTTCCTGAAATCTTGGTGTAAAGCCCAAATACATTACAGTTGATAAGGTCGCCCTCGAGGTACCCGACGACCGCGCCGACGTTATAGGCGCCCGTCACGTTCGCGGACGAGAGGTTCAAATTGGCGACTACGCCGCCCGGTCCGACGCGTCCGAATAATCCGGCGAAGCGGTCGGTGTCGCGCTGCGAGTTCAGCCCGTAAATCGTGTAGCCCGCGCCCTCCAGCGTCCCCGTGAATTTTTCGTTTTGCGCGATAGGCAGCCAGTTGCTTTCAAGGGAGAGGTCAATGTCGGCCGCCAGGCGGTACGCTCCGCTAAGGTCGCGCGCTATGGCTTTCAAGCCTTCCGCGTCATATATCAATGTATAGCCGTTTTCAGTCGCCGGAGTTTCCGCCGTCTGCGAATCGGGAAATTCCGAAGCCTGAACCTCCGAAGCGGGCGCCTCTGCGTCCGTTTCCGTTTCCTCGACCGCAACGGCATAACCGCCAAGCAGCAAAGTAAACAGCAACACCCCCAAAAGCAGGGTCAGCGGAATACGTCTATTATAAATCTGTGTCATCACGAAATCTCCCATTGCAAGCGCCCCAGGGCGCTATGTAGTCTAGTCTTAACGCGGGGTGTGAAGTAGTTAACATAATGCGTAAAGTGTAAATTGAACACATTACAACTTTTGCCTAATTTGACCTTGTGAAACTAATTATAACACATAGTTTTGCCGATTGCAAGTGTTTTTTCGACATTTTATATAGTATTTTTCAAGTTTTTTGTCAAGTTTTGTGATTTACACCAATATTATTTCACCTTTACAGCTCTATATGCGTAAAGTTTTTAGATTTACAGCGGTAAATTGGGCTGTTTTGAAACTTCTTTTTACCTAAAATAGTGCGATTTTGGGCGATTTTGGGCTTTTTAGCTCGAAATCGCCCAAAATTATGTATAATGAATAACTATACTAAGTGTTATAAACTCTCTAGTTATATGCACTTATCTGTAAATCTAAAAACTTGCAATTCGATTAGTAACGCTTCAAAGATACCGTTTCCGTGACCAAATAGTCCGGTTCTTTCTCCGTGTAGACGATTTTTGCGGCGTCATTTGCCTTTTGAGCCGCCGCCAGGCTCGCTCCCGCCGTTTGCTGCGCCGTATACGCCGCACTTAACTCGTTTCTAAGCGTCGCGGTCTTTGTATAGAGCGCGTCGAGCTTCGCAATCTCGTTTTTCAGCAGTTCGGCGGTCAGTTTTGACGAATAATCCGACTGAATCGCCGCAATTTCGCCGCTTCCTTTCAGTTTTGCGGCGGTTTCGCCCGCGTATAAGCGCCCGAGGTCTGATTGCAGCGTCACGCTCCGCGCCAAGCCCTCCTGCGCTGAAACACCGTTAGCCAGCCCCTTCGCGGCGGCTAATTCGGCGAAATTCTGCGCGGCTCTGGCGGCCTGCCCCGTCGTCTCGTCCCGCGCGATTTTGTACGCCGGGGCTATCTCCGAGAGCTGTGAAGCCGCTGTTTTCAGCTTGGAATTGTATAAATTTTCGAGTTCGTAGCGCGTCAACTCGGCTTTTCTCGCGTATAAGTCGTTCACGTACTGCTGCGCGGCCGTCAGGGCTCCGCTAATCGCTGAAACCTTTGCCGCGGCCGAGTCTGCGTTAGCCTGAGCGGTTTCGACCTTCGCGTCAGCGGTTTTCTGCGCCTCCGCGATGACCCCGACGATTCCTTTGCCCGCCGCGACGGCGTTTTTCAAGTCGTCAATCGGAATCGCCACAGTCGTCAATGGTTTTGATAATGCACCCAAATTTTCTTTCCTCCTTTACATAATTAGTTTACAAATATTGAAATTGAACTATTTTGAACTCACCAGCGGGCGAAACCGCCATAGTCCAGCAGACCGTATGAGCGTTCTATTTCCTCCAGGTCCGCCTTCTTCCGCGACAGGTAATAGCGCAAGCCCTCCTCGTATTTCTGCGCGAAGTAGCTCGCCGTCCCCGGATTATCCTCGAGCAGGAGGTGCGCCGCAAGACCATACGGCACAACTCCCTCCGCGAGCTCGTCCTCAAGCCCAAAAACCGAGTCCAGACTATCAAGCACCGGCAGCGCGTCGCGGTTATCGCAAAGCGTCGCGATTTCCCTGCGTAAAACCTTCAAAATCCCGAGGGCGCGCGGACTGTATAAGTCCGCGTCCTCCTCGTTGTCGCTTAGTATCATCGCCAAATCGAAAATGTCATTTAATGTCATAATTGCACCTTTTTGAACTAAATTGAACTTTTGTTGATTACAGTATCAGCTGGCCGGCACCCGAATTGAACATACCCGCTTTTTCAGCGTAGGCGCGGACAAGCGTCACGCCGCTAAGCTGCGTGGAGTTCAGCGCGGTTGCGTAAAGCGCCTTCGTATCGCTGTAGCGCGGGTCGCTGCCGTCCAGCGTGTAATAGATTTGCGCCTCGTTCGTCGTACTCATCATCGAGACGCTTCCGCTCGTTAAGGTCAGAATCGGGGTCGAGCAAACCTTCGTCGAATCGACCGCGGCGTACACGCCGTTCGCCTTCGCGGCGAGTACAAAAGCGTCGTGGAGGAGCCTGCCCTCAACGAGGTTCCCGTTAATACCGGGCGGGTCGGTATGTATTTTGTAGTCCTGCAACTTCGCGGTGCCGAGTACGGCGCTCTGGTGAATCGCGAGCCAGCGGACGTACTGCGGCATCCACGACGCCGGCACCTTGACGACCTTCATTCCGTCAATCGAACCGACCACGCCGCGCGCGAGCGCGTCCTCGCTAAGCTTGTCCTGCGTGATAAATTCCGGGCTCTGCTTTAGGAGCCGGTAGTTCGCCGACGAGATGAACAGCGTGCGGCCGACTTCGGGGACGAGCGCGTCGTCCAGCGCCGCCGTCAGCTGCATTATTAAATCGACGATTGTGTCCTTCGTCGGCGCGGCGGTTCCGATAATTCTTCCCGCTTTTTCCGCCCACATTTTCAGGCGATATTGGTCGAGATAGGGCGAAATTACCTCGTCGATTTCGCGTTTCAGCGACTTCGCCGCGCCCTTGACGTTCATCTGTTCGTTGTCGTCGCCCTTGTCGATGATGTAGGTAAACGCCTTATCCTGGCTCATTACGAGCTCCTGCGTCGTGTCAGAAAGCGAGCCGGGCGTGCCGTAGCGATTGGTCCCGGAGCGCGTATAATTTCCGAGCGGCGCGGTATCGACGGAATAAACGGTAATTCCGCGAACGCCGTTAAAATTAAAATCTTTTGAAATAAAATTCTCCGTTAAAGAAGCTTTAGAAAAGCGTTCCGCAACCTCCGCGGAATACTTTGTAGCCAAATTGACAGCCATAGAATAAATCCTCCATAAAAAATGTTAGTTGTTTGAGTGTTGCTGTGAAGCGTTTTTGCTTGTCTGCGCTGATTAGTTCAATTTCGTTCAATTTATACAAAATATCCCATAATTGAACTATTTTGAACTTTTTCCTTCTACATTCAATCACCCCCTTCCGCTAAATCCCGCGCTTCAGCTAAGTAAAGCCGAAGCAAATTCGTCGCGCCCAGGAGGTTGTCCTACGCCGGAGCGGCTCCCGGTACTGCGCTCTTTCCCCGTTTCGCGCTCAAATTCCGCAAAATTTCGCGCCCGCAGCTGCGAATTTTCCCATAATAGGTACGCTGAAACCAAGCTCTTACCCTTGTTCACCGCGTTCCAGACTTCCTCGGGAATCTCCCTCGGCGCAACCTCCGGGTAATCCCGGAGGAACTCGTCAATATCGCGCATACGGTTCTCCCGCGATAACTCGGCACTGTCAAGCGCCTCCGGGCTTGAAGCGTAATCTTCCCCGACTGCGATTTCGTTTTCGTAACCAATGACCTGTTCCATTTTTTCTCCTTTTTTTATTGTTGAATTTCTTTGAATTTATATAATAATATCGCCATTTCCTGCTTCGTGAGCGTATGCCGCCAGTTATAATTTCCGCTCCCGTCGCCGGAAATCAGTCCGACCGTGACAGCCCAGTCGCAGGCCTTTTTCGCCCAATAATCCGGCAAATCCGAAGGTTTGTTTTCAACGACCTCCGGAAGCTCCGCTTTTGCGGTGATTACCGGAAAATATTTACCCGGACACGCTGTAGCCAAAAGTTCCCGATGCAAGCAAAGCTCGATTTTACCGTACTTTTCCTCCAAATAGCCCAATAAGTTCTCACCCGCCGATTTTTGCGTTTCCGGCATTTTTTCCTCCGTCTCGTAATTTCCCTCAAAGCAAATTCCGATACTATTTGAGTTGTGGCCTCTGCTATGTGCGCCAATCATCTCCTCCGGGCGCCCGCGATACACCGAACCGTCCTTTCGGACGTAAAAATGGTAACCAATTCCAGCCCAACCGTTCGCGAGATGCGCCCTGTGAATCGCCTCGACGCTCGCCGAGAGCGCCGCCGCGTGGTGCAGCACAATTTTATTTGTGGTTTTTCTCGGACTCAGCCCGCCCGCCCACTCAAATTTTATTTCATTTATTTTCATTGTCATCGCCTTCCTTTTTTATTTTTTCTAGCATATTTACTAAAATTTCCGGTATCGGCAACCCAAAATCCCGCGCGTTTTCAAGCAGCGAAATCCCTTCGTTCGCGATATAAAAGAAAATTACCGCCGTCCGAAGCGCGTTCCCTCCCCCAAAAATATTTGTATCCGCCAAATTCGCTACCCCGACAAGTATAAAAATTGAAATTTTTCGGATTATCCCCAAAAATCCGACCCTGCTCGAAAGCTCGCCGTGCAGTCCCGACCTCAACACCCCCGTTATGAAATCGCCGACCGACATCGCGAGCAGCACGTAAAGCAGGCCGTCGAGCGGTCCCAAGTACCAGCCGACAAAACCCCCGACCGCCGCGAACGCGCACAGCACTATTTTCATTGTATGCTCCTCCATAAAAACTGTTCCCTTTCACCTCAGCATTATGTCAATTCCAAGTAGCGTAATCGCCGGACTGCTCGTCTGAACAGTCCATTTCGCTAATTTGAACTTTCTAATGTTAAGCCTCAATTTGACAATTTGAACTTCCCCGGAGTTCAAAACTGCCATATTTTCCCTATTTTGAACTTTTTCGTCCTGCGCTGTAATGCTCACCAAACCTCCAAATTCAGATTTTGCCCGTATCCACAAGCCGCTGCTGTATTTTGAAGCCATTTCGCGCCCGAAGCCCCGCAAGCCGGCTTGCCAACTGCAACTGATTGCCGTACCGTCGTCGTTGAATATGCTGTCGCTCATTTTCATAATTTTACCGTTAGTCGTACCGAGGTACCTGTCGCCGCCTTGGGCGAGACCGCAGGAAATTTCCGGTAAATTTTCGTACAAATAGAATACACTCGTACCATATTCGTAGACGACGCATTTCGTTCCCAAATGCACGCAATATTCCTGCGAAAAGTTATCGTCAATCACGACCGCCGCGCTCAAATCGCTCTCCGCAAGCAATTTGTCGGCACGTTCTGAAAATCTTTTTGCGGAACGTTCGTCCCTCACGCCTGTTACCGACCAGGTGTAGAAGGCGCCGGAGTATAAACTTATCGGAGAATTTTCAACTAATTTTACCTGTCCCGGTGCTAGATTTCCGATTTCTCCGTTAACGGGTATCACGTAAAAGCCCCCGGTAATGCTCCCGTCCGACAAGGTAACCGCGCCGTAGGTAATCGCCCACATTCCGTTTTCCTTGAACGCGAGGAGCTTGTCGTAGTGGCGAATCATCGCGGTAATCGCGGCGTTCGAGCTATCAATCTGCACCTCGTTCATTTCAGGGAAATAATCTGCTCTCGGTTCTCCAAACTCGTCTAATCCGCTATAAATCGCGCGGTTTGACCCGTTTCCGTAAAGAAAAACACGCGTATCGGTAAGCCCGTTATAGGTTTCAGCAAAGCGCATAGCGGTGACAAGCTCCGGGCTACCGTTCCCCTTTCGATACTCTATCTCTACAGTATTTTCGCCTAAGGGTGGAATTACGCCCGTCCCAAACGTAACCATTCCCTGCGTGACATTCACGCCGTATAAATCGCTTGCGAGTACGTTTCCGTTTACACTAACTTTCGTCACCTGCGTTATTGCTTTTTCCGCTAAATGGTATAACGAGCTTGCCCCGTCCGGCGAAAATCTCTGCCGCCGCAGTCCCGTCAATACGTTTAATCGTTCCAGAAGTGTTCCTCCTCCCGCCGGAGGCGTACTGACGGCAATCAAGGGGACGTACGGCACAACCGCGCTGACGTTTCCGCTTCCCGCCCACCAGAAGTATTGCGAGCCATTCAAGATGTAAACTTTTCCGTTAAATCCAAAAAAATTTGTAGACTTGTCGAGCATATAACCGATGTTTTGCTTCGTGCCGTCGCTCAAATTCAGCCGCCATATAACTCCGCCGCAGGCCGCCAACGTATGCTCTGTCCCGCCAATGTAGCCCGTCCAAAGACCGCGTACCGGACTGCTACCCAAAGACGTAAGGGTTTGCAATCCCGGGCGCACCCGCAAATGACCCTCCGGCGTTATTTTGAAGTTTGACATCGCCGTAGCCTCGCCACCTTTTAACGAGCTTTCCGCGTCCGCTGATTCGTTTAATCCCCTAAATCGTTCGATACGATAAATCGAACTCGTTTTAGCGCGATACACCTGCGCCATTCGCCACCGCCTCCCCGCTCGATTCAAATTTTTCCGTCCGCGACTTCAATAAATCCGCTTTTCCTTTAATATATCCGTCAGGTATTCTTTCCAAATATTCCGCAAAATTTATCGCTCCTCTCGACAATAAATTATCGAGAGTTTGGACGGTCGCAATCTCGCTCCAGTAATTTCCGGCTCCGACTTCGAGCTTAATTTTCATCGCGGCAGAACCTAAATTTTCAAAATTATAATATTCAGCTTTTCCTTTTTCGAGCCTTATTTTTCGCCGCCCGTAGTACGCCCGGCAGAAGTCCAGGGCGTTTCTTCCGAAGTCCTCCGTGAAGCGGTTCAAGTCGAGTTTTACTAGCTCCGTAGGCACTTGGCTCGCCCGCTGAAGCGCGATTATCGCGCTGGTATTCGTCGGATTTACGTTCCCGAGCGCCGCGTCCGTCGCCCCCATAAAATTCTGCGTATAGCTAATCGCGAGGTTAATAAATTGCGAAATTTGCGGAGAAATTGCGGCCGGGTCAATAATTCTCGCGACGCTTGACATATCGCCGCCGTTGACCCCAATTGCGCTCCCGACCCTGCTGTCCCATTTATCTAATCTGGTTTTATCATATAAAATTTTTGGATAAGCGGTCGTCATTAACGACACCTTCGCCATCGCGAAAAGTTTATTTACAAAAACCTGATTCGGAATCAGCCCGGTCACGAGCGCTTGTCCGTGGTAGCTGTCGCGAACTTCGTCCCAGGAAATCCACGTTAAGGGGTATCGCGTCAAGCCGGTTTCCCAAGTCGGACGAATTATCGTTCCCGCGCAAAATTCTGTTGCCAGCACCCGCCCGTCCTCCTTCCATAGCTTCAAAACTACTGTTTGCTTGCCCTCCGGCGAGTTCAATTTTGGTAAATTATCCCTATTGAACTTTTCTGCTTTTCGATAAACCTCCGAGTTGTATTCCTCACTTTCAATCATTACGTAGGGCTGATACTGTACCCTGCGCTCTGTTTCGTTGCCAAAAATTACGCGCGTGTTGTCTACGATTTCAGCGCGGATACCACCGGACTGCACCTCGCCCGTTTCGACTTCCGGGTCCCAGTACATATAGATGCACGCGTCGCCGTCTACCGCCGCGTTTTTAAGCGACTTTCGCAGCAGTCCCGATAGGTCAACGTCCTCTATTATTTCCGTAAAGGCGGCGTTTACGTACTCACAATCCCGCTCACTCGTAAGCCCGATTGGCTCCGCGTGAAGCCTCACGCTGTCGCTCGCGATTGACGCTACGAGATAGTTTACTACCCGCTTCATAAAGTTGAAAACCGGCGTTGGTAAACCGTTTGATGTTACCCCTTCCCATTGCTTTCCTATGTAAAAATTCTCGTTTACCTCTACCGTTTGATATAGGTTCCGCTTTGCCTTGTAGCTCTTTCCCTCCAGGTATAGCCGCCATTCTCGCTGTAAATTACTCTGCATTTTGAAATCTCCTGTCTGTTAGTTTATAGTTCCTCCGCGCCGTTTTCCTCGCTCCTCATTCCCGCGTAGTAGCCAAAAATCGCCTTTACGTCGTTGCTGAAATTCTCTAGTTCTAGCCGCCGCTCGCGTTCCTCCATATTCTCCTCAAAGTTCAATTCTGTAAAATTTTGTATGTTTTGAACTTTTTCTGAGTTCAATTTTCCCTTATTTTGTAATAATTGAACTTTCTCTAGGGCTTTTATCCGCTTTTCTGTTATAAATTCCCTTATCAATGTTACTATTAACAGTAGCGTTAACATTATTAGTTCCATTTTTTCCTCCTTTCCCGATACCTTTAGCCTAGCATAAAATGCTCGTATGAGTTTTCTTGCTCCTCGTCCTCGCTGTACTCCGGGGTTGTTTGCGTTCGTCTGTAGCGCACTAGGTAGCGCAGCGCGTCGCAGATGTGCGTTATCTCGTGCGGCGTTTTGGCGCAGTCCGCGGGGTTTAGTTTGTCGCGCTGAATCATTCCTAGGTTTTGTATTAGTTGCTCGCAGTTTCGGAAAATTTTCAGGCCTCCCCGCAGGGCTTCTCTTACCTCGAGCCAGCCTGCTGTACGGTTATTCGAGCATTTTGCCAGTGTTGCTCCGTTTAGAGCGAAAATTTCCGCTATGCTTCGGCCTGTATCCTTTTGCCGGCTCCATAAATCCGGCGGCGCGATTGTGTAGCCTATTCCCTCGGCGGGTTCCGTTAGCTCGAGCATTAGTTTTGCCGCCTCTGACGCCAATAGACCCTTTCGCTGGAACTCACGATAAATCGTAAGCTCGCCGCTTTCACTCTGCGCTCCCCAGAGGCAGGCGAACATATCGAGGCCGTAGTCTATCGCGCGGAAACGTTTCCAGTGTTTGGGAATTTCAAAGGCTTCAACGCTCTGTTCCGCTTCGCTGAACTCCTCAAAAAAGCGACCCGCCAAGGTGTTCCAATCGCCGTATCTGTGGGCTTTCAGCAAATCCTTCGGCAGCATATCCAGCATTTTCGCGTAATCCCCTCCCACCAAATACGGATTGTCGTCAAGCGTCGCTTGTATGAAATAATAGTCATCACCTTTCTCTCTTTTTTCGTACTTTCTGTCTATGAATAACCGCTTAAACCAGTAGTGTCCTACCCCTCCGGGGTTTGCCGTTAGATAGACCCGCTTCGGGAAATCGTTTGCGCCGCGCAGGCAGGCTCCGAGAACCCGGAACTCGCGCTCCGTTAACTGCGTCGCCTCGTCTATACAAATGAGGTCGTATTCCTGCCCTTGGTACTCGTTTTCCGAGCCGTTGAAATGCCCGAATTTTATTAGGCTGCCGTTCACAAGGCGGCACTCGTAGCGCCCGGCGTGGTACCTCCGCGCCTCCCTTGGCAGGATTTTCAGTATCCCGTCGATTAGGTTCGCGTGTAGCTCCGGGTATGTCCTGCGTACTACCAAAACTCGTATTCCCGGAAATTCTATCGCGTTCCGTATTGTCGTAATCCGCAGGGCGTGTGATTTGCCGCCTCCGCGCGCCCCGCCGTATGCCACGTAGCGCGCCGTAGCCGCATAAAACAGCTCCTGTTTTGCCGTTGCCAGCCCTAATTCCACCGTCTTTTTTCTGATTATCCGTCCCCCCTCTCAAACCGCTTGCCGTAAAGTTTAGCTTTGTTCTGACGTTTCCCGGGAGCTTCCGTTTAGCACGAACTCCAGTTTTACGCCGCTGTCGATGTCCTGCCTGTAGTCCTTCATCATCTGCGTTATAATGCTCGCCGCGCGGTATTTGTCCTTCTCCAGCAGGCTCAGAAGCTTCGTTTCAGCCCTCGCGCAGACGAGTTTTTTACCCGCGTTCTCCTTGTACTCCGTCCACTCCTCCAGACTTATTCCCAAATACGCGCACAAATCCGCCAGCGACGTGGGTTCCTCCTCCCTCTCCCTAAAGTATTTGCCGATTCGGATTTCAAGCTCGGTATCCGGGTTTTTCCTGACAACCATATCTGTCACCACCTCCTTTCTCGCTTCTCTTATGCTTATGGGTACATTATACCACAAACATTCGCATTTGTCAAGCCCCTATTTTGATTATTTTCAAAAAGGGTAAAAGTTTTTCAGTTAACAGTTAGCAAATATCAAATATCAGAGACGGGGGGTTGGACGGGGGTTGCGCCGCGCACGGCGCGGGGAACCACCCGTGCAACCAGACGTCCCCCCGCAGGGCGCAACCACCGTCCTAACCCTCGTCTCTGATATTTGATATTTGATATCTGTTAACTAAAATAGCTATTGCAATCCTTACTAAAATGGTGTATAATGAAACTATTGACAAACTTTAAGGAGTATACTGCCTTGTTCCAGAAATTCAAGTCCCTGTTCGGCACGCAGAATATGTCGCTTGGCAATCCCCTCTCGGTAATGCTGCGCTTCTCTATCCCGCTGCTTATCGGCAACATCGCGCAGCTGTTCTACAACACCGCCGACGCTATTATCGTCGGTAAAATGATTAGCGCGGACGCCCTCGGCGCGGTCGGGGCTAGCGCGCCCATTCAGCAGCTCTTTTTCGTCTTTTTTATGACCGTCGGAACCGGCGTTTCCGTTATGGTCGCGCAGTTCTACGGCGCGGGCGATAAAGAGCGGCTCTCGAGTTGCGTCGGCACTTCGCTTGTGCTTACGCTGATTGCCACCGTGTCGATTACCGTCCTCGGCGTTCCGCTCGCCGGGCCTATTCTCAAAGCCACGGGGCTTATTGATACGGGCGTAGCCAACGACCTCTATCACCTCGCGCGCTCGTTTCTGATTATTACCTTTATCGGTGCGACCGGGCAGGGGTTTTACAATATCCTCTCGGGGATACTTCGCGGAATGGGCGAGTCGGTTTTCCCGCTTATCGTACTGCTCGGGACGAGCCTCCTGAACGTCGCGCTCGCTATACTCTTTGTAAGCCTCGGTTGGGGCGTTGCGGGTTCCGCCTGGGCGACGGCTATCGCGAACGCCGTGTCCGCTATTATTCTCCTCGCGCGTATTCGTAAACTGCGCGATATTATCTCTTTAACCCGCGCCACTGTGCGCCTCTCGAAAAAAATGGCCGGGCAAATCCTCCGTATCGGGGTGCCGAGCGGCATTATGCAGGTCGTCCTTGCCACGAGCTATATTTTTGTTCAGCGGCTTATTAACGGTATCTTCGTCGTCAACTCGCTCGGCGTTGCCACTAACGCGATTTTTATTGCCGCCAACACCGCCGTTACGAAAGTAGACGGCTTCGCGAATTTGCCTAGCCAGGCGTTTTCTATGGCGGGTTCCACCTTCGCGGGGCAGAATATAGGCGCGGGGAAGTTTGACCGCGTTTCCTCCGGCTTCAAGATTTCCTTCTCGCTTTGTATGGGGACGGCGCTCCTCCTGCTCGCGATTATCTACATATGGGGCGGCGATATGCTGACGCTCTTTATTGATATGTCAAAACCCGACAGCGCGCAGATTATCGCGCTCGGCGTGCGCGTTCAGCGGATTATGGTGTGGTGCTACCCGATTATGGCGGTTGTGCAGGCCTGCAACGGCGTTATTCGCGGCGCGGGCGATACTATGCCCGTTATGTGGTTTACGCTTATCGCAACTGTCGTTTTCCGCGTGCCTATGGCGTATATTATGGTGCTGTCAACCAAGAGCGCGGAGTATCCCGGCGGCAACCCTGACGGGATTTTCTGGTCTATGGTAATCTGCTTCGGCCTCTGCGCCGCTATGTGCGCCGTGTATTACCGCAGCGGGAAGTGGAAGGATAAGGCTGTTGTGCGGCGGAAGTAGTTGCGCTAGTTAAATGACTGGAGCCTGTGCCTGTAAAACTGATACACCATTGTTACGTCAATTAGGTCAACCCCGCCGCCGTTTACGTTTGCGGCTATTAAGCTGTAATCCGTTAGTTGCGTTTTATGACGGTAATGCCTGTAGATAAGCTCCACGTCCGCTAGGTTTACTAGGCCGTCGCCGTTTGCGTCTCCGGGGCGGTGCGGCAATTCGGGCAGTTGTGCCGCCGTGTCGCCCAAGGCCTCCCGCGTAAAGTCTGCGGGAGGTTTTAATGTATCCTGCGACATTACGGCGCGTTCGTTATCCCAGTACGCTAAGATGCCGTTTAGGTGCTGAACGTACGTGTTGCCGTCAAAACTCGGGTAATACTGCGGCGGTATATAGCTGTTTATCAACGCGTCTGCCGCTATATACAGTAGGTTACCAGTTATGTACACGCCGTCGTTGATGTTTGGGATTTTGTCTATTCCGAGGTTTAGGCTGTAGTAGTCTTTGTTTGCGTTAGAGGCGGCTTTTGCCTCCGCTACTGCTCCGTAGCCGCTGTAGAGGAAATAGTTGTCGTCGATTGTTATGTTTTTGAACCTGTGATTGCCGTTTTCCTCGGTTTCCCAGTTTATTAGAGAAAAGCCGTTGCTGCTGTATTCTACGAGGTTGCCTTGGACTAGGATATTTTGCCAGATGACCTCTTGTTCGGCGTACTCCTCGTTGCCCTCGTAGTTGTAGGACATCTCTATCATAAGGGCGTTGTCGTAGGCCTCGTATACGTAGTTATTTAGTATTTTATTATCGCTCCCGGCAAAGGCTATGCCGTCGCCGGAGTAAATCGGGTAGTTTTCAAAGAAAGTGTGCGTCATACCGGGTACCCAGCCTATTTCGCAGTATTGAATTGTTGAGTTGCCATATACACCTATCGGGTGTCCGGTGTATTTTACGCAGAGGTTGTCGAGCGTGAAACCCTCACTCGCGCCATAGGCGTAGAATATGAACTGCGTCGGCGAGTCGCAGCAGAACTCTATTGAGCTATAAATCTCGCCCGGGTTTCCCTCGTCACAGCGTAGGTATAATGCGCCCTTGTTCTGATTGCCGTATACGTGTAGCGGGTAGCCTTCGCTTTTGTATTCCTCCGAGTAATCTATATCGTTGAAAAATTTTAGATTGTCAAGTTTATCAAGGGTAAATTCTGAAAAATCGTTGCTTTTGTAGCCGGGTGGTTTTAGTGAGTAGCCGTTGCCTACCCAGTGAACCCTTTGTTTTTCCGCGAATACTTCGCCATTGTTTAGGACCAGTCCTCCGCAGTCTTTCATTTCTTTGTAGAATACCCAGATGTTTTCCGTGCCGTCTACGAGCCTCCATTTATCCGCGTCCGCGCCATCTTCCGGCGAGCCGTAGAACTGCGGTTTTACGCCTGTTCCGTATGCCGAGTAGGTTACGCCCTCCCTGCAATTCGTGTACTGGTCGCGCCATATGTCTCCGCGCTTGAAAAATACCGCGTCGCCCGGCTGTAGGTTGCAACTATCTACCTTTGTCAGCGTTGCCCACGGTGTTAGAGGCGTTAGACCGTCATTAGCATCAGAGCCGGCGTTTGAAACGTAATAGGCGGTTCCGCAATATTTGACATTGGTAACGCTGTTCAGTATAGCAGACTTCCGCGCCTCCGCGTCCGCTATTAACGCGCTGTCGCTCGTTGCGGTCGGTACGCGCTCCGTCAGCGGGTAGATGTTATCGTCAGAATCGCGCAGTCTGAGCGCGGCGAGTAGAGCCTCCTCATACGTGAAATCCTCCGTGGGGCGCATAGAGATTGTAACCGCGTCGTAGTCAAAAAGCGTTTTGCCGCTGTAATACGAGCGCCGCCCGAATGAAAAGAAATACATTCCGGCGGTCATATACCACTCGTCATATTTAGAGCCGTCCGCGTTGTAAATATGGTTCACATCGCCGCCGTAGTAGGGGAAAAACGACCAGTCAAGCGTATTTATCTCGTCCCAGGGGGCGGGTACTTTATTGTTAATCTCGTTTATGTTTTTTTCGTCCTGAAACTTGTTCAGACCCGCCGCTACCGCCGCGTAGGCTGTCGCCGCCATACCGTGGGCGCGTTTCATTGTTTCGTCCGATGTCCGGGCGTTTGCAAATTGCGTTTTCCATTCGTTAAGCGCGGAGGGTTTACAGAGTTCTACAAGCCTGTCGAGCATTTTGAAAAATTCGCTGAACGTTATAACACGGTTTGTGTCAGAATACTCGCCGAAGCCGAGCGTTACCGCCCGCGCTAGCTCTGTGTCGCTGTAGGTGTCTGTTGCCGCTGATGTTGGTATGACGCTTGATAATAGCGCTATTGTCAATGCTAGCGATAATACGCGTTTTATATTTCTATGCATAATAACAATACCTCTATAAAAATTGCGTTACGGCTCTGCGCGCACGGCGCGGGAAACCACCCCGCCGCCTGCGGGCGGCACCCCTCCACAGAGGGGATAAGGACGTGGGGTTGGACGTGGGGTGCGAGGTCATACGCCCCCGCAGAACGCAACCTACGTCCAAACCTCGTCCCTATCCCCTCTGTGGAGGGGTGCCCCCGCAGGGGCGGGGTGGTCGTTACTTAACGGTGATATTGACGATAACGGGTTCCGGTGCCGCCCGCAGGCGGCGGGGTGGTCGTACTTCCAATTTCACAAGAGTTTTATTGTATTTTGCCGCCCCACACAAAAAAAGGGAGACGCATAGAGCGTCTCCCTTCCGGCGTTTCCCTGGAGGAACGTACCTTAAGCGGCGGCAATTGCGCTCACCGGGCAAGCACTCTCACAAGTTCCACAATCCACACATTTCTCGGCGTCAATCGTGTACTGTGTTTTACCTTCCGAAATAGCGTCACTGGGACACTCTGCGGCGCAAGTGCCGCAAGATACGCAGTCCGTGGAAATTTTATAAGCCACTATCGACCACCTCCTTTTCTATTTAATGCAAATAGTATAGCACAACGCCACGCCCTTGTCAAGTGCGTTTTTTCAATTGTAAAGTTCCTGTAATAATCCGCGCAGACGCTCCTTTGTCACGCCAACGTTCGGCGCCGCGTCAAGGCGTTTTTCGCCGCATACGAATGTCGGGACAGCCCACACCTTTTGCGTTTCGTAGGCGTAGTCGTTTGCCGCCGCGAGCGCGTTTTCATACGCTCCGCTCTCCAGCGCCTCGCGGAACGCCGTCGCGTCAAGCCCCGCGTCTGCCGCGCAGTTCGACAGTACCCCGATATCCTCTACCGACTGCCTGTCCTCCGTGTGAATAAGTTTTATCAGACGCTCGGCATAGGCCGTTTCGTCGCCTCCGACGGCTTTCGCGTACAGGCCGCCCTGTACCGCGAGGTCTACCCAGGGGCGATGCCCCGGCTCCTCAACCTTCGGGTGCGCCTCAACGGGTTTCAGCTCTATAACCGCGTTAGGAAACTCCGGCAGCAGCTCTTTCAAATAGCCGTACCCGCTTTTGCAAAACGGACAGCTGTAGTCTATGAATACCTCTAGTTTGTTCATTGTATACCTCTTTTTTCAGATAACAGTTATCAAATATCAAATATCAGAGACGGGGGTTTGGACGGGGGTTGCGCCCTGCGGGGGAACCACCCCGCCGCTGCGGCGGCACCCCTCCACAGAGGGGATAGGGATTTGGACGAGGATTGCGGGGGATTCGCGTCCACTCAAACCACGTCCAACCCTCGTCCTCATCCCCTCTGTGGAGGGGTGCCGCCCGCAGGCGGCGGGGTGGTTTCCCGGCGCCGTGCGCCGTCTTTGCGAAGCACCGGTACGCTTGCGATACGTACAAGGTTACAGGTGCGAAGCAATCCAGTGCCGGGGGGACAACATACGTCTTACGTATCGCAAGTGTCTACGTCAACCCTGGATTGCTTCGCCGCATAACACTCCCTACGTATCGCAAGGGCGGTGGCGGCTTCGCAATGACGGGCGGGGCAAGCCCCGCCCCCGGGGGCGGTCGCTCCTACAAAATGGCGTGATAATTCCTTCACGTCAGCGCAACGCCAGCGGCTTGCCCAGTATCTCCTGCGATATTATCATTTGGCGCAGGGTTGTTTGTCTCTCCGGCGGGACGTTTCGCGCTTCCTCGACGGTTTCCGCGATATGGAAATGCCCGTCCCCGGCTTTTGCCAGTTTTTCCTCCAGCAGGGCGTTTTCCAGTTCTAAGGCTCTTATTTTTTCAAACAGGGCTGTTTCTAGGTCTTGAGGCGTGGCTTCGGGTTCCTCGATAGTGTCGTCCTCCGGCGACAGAATGTACTTCGCCTCCTCCGCTACGGAACCCAAAATATCTACAAGCACGTTCATTGTCCCGCCACCTGCGGAGCCGCGGGGCTTCCGCCGTCTGACAGCGCGTTACGCATTGCCGTGTCGGACGCTATGTTTTGCAGTTTGTAATAATCCATTACGTAGAGCTTGCCGGAGCGCAGGGCTTCTGCCATTGCGAGCGGAACCTCGGCCTCGGCCTCGACTACCTTTGAGCGCATTTCCTGTACGCGGGCTTTCATTTCCTGCTCGTGAGCTATCGCCATTGCGCGGCGCTCCTCCGCCTTTGCCTGCGCTATGCGCTTGTCGGCTTCCGCCTGGTCGGTTTGCAGCTGTGCGCCTATGTTGCGCCCCACGTCTACGTCGGCTATGTCGATTGATAGGATTTCAAAGGCCGTCCCGGCTTCAAGCCCCTTGTCGAGAACGGTTTTGGATATCCTGTCCGGGTTTTCAAGAACGTCCTTGTGCGACGCGGAGCTTCCGATAGTCGTTACAACGCCCTCGCCGACGCGGGCTATAATCGTCTGCTCGCCCGCGCCTCCCACGAGGCGGTCGATGTTGGCGCGAACGGTTACTTTCGCTTTAGCCTTTAGCTCGATGCCGTCCTTCGCGATTGCCGCTACTATCGGCGTTTCGATAACCTTTGGGTTAACTGACATCTGAACGGCTTCAAGCACGTCGCGTCCGGCGAGGTCTATCGCGGCGGCGCGTCCAAATTCGAGGCCTATGTCCGCGCGCTGCGCCGCTATCAGGGCGTTAACAACGCGGTCTACGTTGCCCCCCGCGAGGTAGTGCGCCTCGAGCTTGTTAATTTCAATGTCAATCCCGGCCTTGGCGGCCTTGATTTTAGGGTTGACAATACGCGCCGGGACTACGCGGCGAAGGCGCATACCGACCAGCGTAAAAATGCTGACGCGGACATTGGCCGCAAGCGCGCTTATCCACAAGGCCACGGGGATAAACGTGAAAAACAGCCACAGGAACAATATGAGTATAACAACGAGTACAGCGAGTACGGCAACTTCCGGCATAATGTTTTCCTCCTAGTGATGTACGGTGAACAGATAACAGATATCAAATATCAAATATCAGTGCGAGTGTGATTTCAATGCAAGTGTGATTTTTGGGAAACGTGTCAAGAGTTCGTCATTGCGAAGCACCGGTACGCCCGCGATACGTAGGACGTTACAGGTGCGAAGCAATCCAGTGCCGGGGGGACAACATACGGTCTACGTATCGCACAATACTACGTCAACCCTGGATTGCTTCGCCGCATTTCATTAACTACGTATCGCAAGTGCGGTGGCGGCTTCGCAATGACGGACTTTTTAGTCTTTAGCGTTTTGTTTGTAGCTTCTAATAATGAATACGGCTTCTAATAATAAATACAGCTTCTAATAATCAACGATTACGACGTTTTCCGCACGACTATTCGTATCCCCTCTACTTCGGCTACTTCTACTACGGTGTCTTTAGCAAGGAACTCTCCCGGGGATACTACGTCGTAGATTTCGCCGTCTATGCGAGCCTTTCCGGCGGGGCGCAGGGCTGTTGTCGCGGCTCCTCTTTTGCCCAGTAAGCCGCTGTAGTCTACCGCCGATGAAAAACCCTCGGCCTTATCGGTGCTGTCGGACAGCACAAGCTTCTTCGGCAGCTTGCCGTGCGCCCCGAGCAGTACGAACAGCCACACGAGCGCGGCGGCTATCAGCGCGAGGCAGCCGCCGAGTATCAGCGCGTCCCTCATCGTTTTTGCGGTCAGTATAATCGCCGCTATCCAGCAAACTATACCAAGCCCCCCCGCAATCCCGAAGCCGGGAATGAAAAACTCAACGACTATCAGCACAAGCCCGACAATAAGCAGCACTATCGTCAGGGTTGTCAAGCCGTCAAGTACCCCGAATGACGCGAGTGCAAGCGTCAGTTGCATAGAACATACACCTCCTTGTATTTGATTTATTTTGCCTCTAAATTCAAAACGTAAAAGACTAAAGAGTTCGTCATTGCGAGCGCCGGGGAGCTTAACATATAATCAAGGTTCAGGCGCGAAGCAATCCAGTAGTATAAGCCACAGATACCGTATGTTACGCCCCCGGCACTGGATTGCCGCGCCGGTTTCAGTTCTACGTATCGCAAGCGTTCCGCGGCTCGCAATGACGGACTCTTAACCCGATACTTTTTAATATACACTCTGTTATTTGCTGTTTTCTATCTGCTTATTTGCAAGCAGTATTCAAAACGTATAAGACTAAAGAGTTCGTCATTGCGAGCGCCGGGAAGCTTAACATATAACAACGGTCTAGGCGCGAAGCAATCCAGTAGTAGCAACTCAACATACGTATGTTACGCTCCCGGCACTGGATTGCCGCGCCGGTTTCAGTTCTACGTATCGCAAGCGTTCCGCGGCTCGCAATGACGGACTCTTAACCCGATACTGACGGCTCTTGACCCCCTACTGACGGGTTCTTGACCCCCTGCCGACGGGTTCTTGACCCGCGGGCGACCACAGGTCGCCCCTACAAAGCGCAATGTCACACCCCTACCGCACAAGCTTCAAAAACACTGCGGCTATATCCGCTAGTTTTTCAAGCTTATCGACGCTTACGCCCTCGGGGGCTTTGTATAGCCATAGGGGGACGGGGTTTGATACTGTGTGGTTTGTGTAGGGGGTTACTCCGTCGTCGGCGAGCATTTGTTCGGCGTTGCCGTGGTCTGCCGTTACTATTGCCGAACCGTTTACGTAGTTTATCGCTTCGAGGACGCGTCCGAGGCACTCGTCTACGGCTTCTACCGCCCGGATTGCGGCTTCGAGGACACCTGTGTGTCCCACCATATCGCAGTTTGCGAAGTTTGCTATTATCGCGTCGTATTTGCCGCTTTTGATTGCCTCCACTAGCTTATCGCAGACCGTGTACGCGGACATTTGCGGGATTAGGTCGTAGGTCGGGAAATCCTTTGGGCTTGGAATTAGTATTCTGTCCTCGCCGGGGAAAACCGTTTCTATGCCGCCGTTCAGAAAGAACGTGACGTGAGCGTACTTCTCCGTCTCGGCTATGCGAAGCTGCGTCTTATTCATATGCGACAGCAGCTCGCCGAGCGTATTCGCGGGAACCTCCGGCGGGAAGGCTACCTGCACATTCGGCATTGCCGCGTCGTAGCTCGTCATTGTTATAAAGTTCAAGGGGAAATATTCGCGCGCAAAGGGCAAATTGAAAACCGGGTCAACGAAACAGCGGGTAAGCTCCCGCGCCCTGTCCGTTCTGAAATTGATAAAGAACACCGAATCCCCCGGCCGAACGCGCCCCTCGGGTACAATCACGACGGGTTTTATAAACTCATCAGTAATGCCCTGTGCGTAGCTTTCGCTTATCGCGTTCAGAGCGTCATTGTTTGTTTCGTACTCGCCGCGCCCGGTAAGCGCGTTATAGGCTAGCTCTATGCGCTCCCAGCGGGTGTCCCTGTCCATAGCGTAGAAACGTCCGCTAAGAGTTGCGATTTTAGCGTTCGGAGGCAAACGCCCGATTATTTCGCGTAAAAATTCATACGCGCTCTCGGGAGGCGTGTCGCGTCCGTCCGTGAATAGGTGGAGGTAGACGTTTTCAGCGTCTTTCAGCAGTTCCAGAGCCGCGTAGAGGTGCTTGTCAATAGAGTGAACCCCGGCGTTTCCGAGGAGGCCGAACAGATGTATACGCTCGCCTCTTTTCGCGAGTTCCGACAATACGGGGTTTCGGAAAAACTCGCCGTCGTCTATCGCGTTGTTTATTCTTAGCAGGCTTTGATAGATTACGCGCCCCGCGCCTATGTTCATATGTCCGACTTCGGAATTGCCCATTGTCCCCGGCGGCAAACCCACGGCGGTGCCGGAGGCGGCGATATTAACCCTCGGGCAAGTGGCGTCAAGAATGTCTATCGTAGGCGTTTTAGCGAGTTTGACGGCGTTGCCGTGAAGCTTCGGGTCAGCGTCCGGCGATACTCCGAAGCCGTCAAGGATTATCAGCGCGGCGGTTTGCTTCATACGTTTGCCCCCGCTGTTTCGACAGCTTTGTTGATTGCCGCGAATTTTATTGGGTCAAGCGACGCGCCGCCTATTAAACCTCCGTCAATATCCGGCCGCGATAAAAGTTCTACCGCATTTTTGTCATTCATAGAGCCGCCGTATAGTATACTGATAGTTTCAGCTTTTTCCTCGTTGTATTTTTTCGCTATGCGATTGCGTATCGCCCCGCAGACCTCCTCGGCCTGCTCGGCTGTAGCGGTTTTGCCTGTTCCGATAGCCCAGATTGGTTCGTAGGCGAAAACCGTTTTATTAAGCTGTTCCTCGGTTAAGGCGTTCAGAATAGCCGACACCTGCTTGCTTATGAGCGTGAAAGTTTTTCCCTGTTCGCGCTGTTCAAGGCTCTCGCCCACGCAGACTATCGGGATTAGACCGTTTTCGTGACAGCGGAGCGCCTTTTCCGCTACAAGCTCGTTGGTTTCGCCGTGATACTGGCGGCGTTCGGAGTGGCCTACGATGCAATAAGACGCTCCGGCGTGTTTAAGCATTTCGCCGGATACCTCGCCTGTATACGCGCCGCTACCAAACGCGCTGACGTCCTGCGCCCCTACGGAGGCGGCTACGCCGTATTTCAAAGCGTCCGCGCCTATGTAGTTTAGGAACGTGTGCGGGGCGCAAATGACGACCTCCGCTCCCTCCGCTATCGTTATGCCGCTCAGGCCCTCGAAAAATTTCAGGGAATCCACAAAGTTCATTTTCCAGTTGCCGGCGATGATTGTTTTGCGTTTTGTTATGTTCATAGTTAAGTCACCTCGTTAAATCAATGAATAGGTAATAGTTAATAATGAATAATTACGGGGGACACCCCCAAGAGGGGAATTTACGGGGACAACCCCCGCCGCCTGCGGGCGGCACCCCCTTCCCCGGAAGGGGGCTTTTTGGGTAGGACGATGGTTGCGGCGTACCTACGTCCTACCCCTGCCCCCTTCCGGAGAAGGGGGTGCCTCCGCAGAGGCGGGGGTTGTATCCCGCGCCGGGCGAGGCAAGCCTCGCCCCTACACGCCTCAACGTCAATTGGACACTCCCCCTACGTAACCCCGTCCTAACCTTCGTCTCTGATATTTGATATTTGATAACTGTTATCTGAAACAACTGTTATCTGTCAAGCAAGCAAGCAATCCCAGGTAACACTTTGCCCTCTAGGAACTCTAGTGTCGCGCCGCCTCCTGTTGCGTTGTGGTTCATTTTTTCCGCAAGGCCGTATTTGTTTACCGCCGCCAGGCTGTCGCCGCCGCCTACTATTGTGAAGCCCTGCGTTGCCGCCATTGCGTTTGCGACTGTTTTTGTGCCGTTTGCGAAGTCCTCTATTTCAAATACTCCCATCGGGCCGTTCCAGATGACCGTGCCGCTGTTCGCTATGATATCGGCATAGGCGGCGGCTGTTTGCGCGCCTATGTCCGCGCCCATTTCGTCGTCTGGGATTTCGCCAGACGGAACCGTGCGGGTTGCCGCTCCCGCTTTTAGTTCGGCGGTTATAACTGTGTCGGTCGGGAGGTGGATTTTGCCGTTCGCGTCGTTTTTGAGAAGCTCGGCGACGTAATCCAGTTTATCCGCGTCCAAGAGCGATTTGCCGATTGAGCCGCCCTGCGCTTTTATAAATGTATACGCCATACCGCCGCCTATCAGCAGGTTGTCGGCTATTTTGACGAGGTTTTCAATTACCCCGAGCTTATCTGAAACTTTCGAGCCGCCGAGGATTGCCGTGAACGGACGCTTAGGGTCGGTCAGCGCGCCGCCTATTGCCGCGAGTTCCTTTTCAATCAGCAGTCCGCAATACGCGGGAAGGTAGGCCGCAACTCCCGCCGTGGAGGCGTGGGCGCGGTGAGCCGCCCCGAAAGCGTCATTGACGTATACGTCGGCTAAATCCGCGAGCCGTTTTGAAAACTCGGGGTCGTTGGCCTCCTCCTGCGCGTGGAAGCGGAGGTTTTCGAGGAGTATCGCTTTTCCGGGCTTCAAAGCCACCGCGAGGGCGTTCGCGCTTACGCCGACTACGTCAGTCGCGAGCGGTACGTCAAAACCCAGTAGCTTCGACAGCACTTTGGCTACGGGAGCGAGCGAAAACTCGGGGTTGACCTTGCCCTTCGGGCGGCCTAAATGCGAACACAATACCGCCGAGCCGCCGTGTTCCAAGATGTAGCGTATTGTCGGGATTGACGCGGTAATGCGCGTGTCGTCCGTGACCTCGCCGTTTTCAATAGGCACGTTGAAGTCGCAGCGAAGCAATACGCGCTTAGGGCTTGAAAAATCAATGTCGCGGACTGTTTTTTTGTTGTAGCTCATTGGGGTTCCTCCTTATGCCGCGTGTATACGGCGGTTTGTGTGTGTGTTTAACAGCGTTAAGAGCCAGGGCAATTAATTACTTTTCGCGTCCGCTGCGGCGGGGAAACCACCCCGCCGCCTGCGGGCGGCACCCCTCCACAGAGGGGATTAGGACGAAGGTTTGGACGAGGGTTACGGGGACGCGACCCCCCGCAGGGCGTACCTCACGTCCATTCCCCATCCCCTCTGTGGAGGGGTACGCCCGCAGGCGGGGGGTGGTTTCCCCGTTTTTGTCGCGCGCGGTCAGATTTTGCTAAAGTTACATTTACGCAAGCCGTATCCCCGTTTGCCGTATGGCCTCGTAGAGGACTATTGACACGGAGTTGCTTAGGTTTAGGCTCCGGGCTTCGGGGACGTCAAGCATCGGGATTTTTACGCAGTTCTCGCCGTATTCCGCTAATAGCGTCTCCGGCAGTCCCGCCGTTTCCTTTCCGAATATCAGATAGTCGCCGCGTGAATAGTTTGCGTCGGTGTAGAGGCGTTTAGCCTTCGTAGTGGCGAGCCAAAATTTCCCGCCGCCGGTATTGCGCGACAGGAACGCGCCCCAGTCGCTGTAGACGTTCAAATCAAGCAGCCGCCAGTAGTCCAGCCCCGCGCGTTTGACCGCGCTCTCGGAAATGTCAAAGCTGAGCGGCTCAATCAAATGCAGGCGGCTCCCCGTAACGGCGCAGGTGCGGGCAATGCTCCCCGTATTGCCGGGTATTTCCGGCTCGTATAACACAATATTTAGCATAGATACAATTATAAACCTTTTTTGTAAAGATTGCAAGCGGGTTTGTTCAGTTGACAGTTAATAGTAAATAGTTAACAGTTATCAAATATCAAATATCAGAGACGGGGGTTATGATAATTGATAATGTATAATTACGTAGGTTTGGACGCTTGGTTGCTGGGGTTCGTAGGGGCGGGTTTCAAACCCGCCCTTGTGCGCGGGGGCAAGGGCGAAGCCCGCCCCGTCATTGCGAAGCGCCGGTACGCCCGCGATACGTAGGGCATTACAGGCGCGAAGCAATCCAGTGCCGGGGGGTTATGATAATTGACAATTGATAATGAATAATTACGAGGGACGCACACGGAGGTGCCTACATCAACCCTGGATTGCTTCGCCGCATATCATTGACTACGTATCGCAAGTGCGGCGGCGGCTTCGCAAAGACGGTGCGCCGAAGGGCGCACCACGGGCAGGGCTTTGCCCTGCCCTGTCCC
>JAISJH010000093.1 GCA_031261635.1 Oscillospiraceae bacterium | reverse complement strand
GCCCGTGACCTTATCAATCGCCGCAACGGAGGGTTCGTCAAATATAGCCTTCCCCTTCCGGTAAATACGTACCGCCGACGTGCCTAAATCAATCGCAATGTCCCGTCCCAGTGCCATTTCGTCCCTCCGGTTTGTGTTAGTTATCAGATAGTAAATATCAAATATCAGATATTGCGCAGATAAATGTTCTTGCGATGACCGACTTTAACGACAAGAATAGTTAGCGTTTCGTCAGATATATCGGATATAAGGCGATAATTTCCGACCCTATAACGCCACTTCCCGCTGAAATTAGCCGTTAAGGCTTTTCCAAACGCGCGCGGATTTGTACAACCGACTAAATTTTCATCAACCCAGCTCGTTATCATTTTTAACGTGTTTGGGTCAAGTTTTTTCAATTGTTGCCGCGCTTTTTTTTCATAATCTACTTTGTATTCCATAGTAACTCCAATTCACGCATAAATTCACTGTGTGAAATTACGTCAGGATTTTTCCGGTGTTCCGCCATAGCCTCCTCGTAGGCCTGGAGGTCTAGCGCGTCCTCTATCTGCTCCATTAGCGCGTTGTAGAATAGCTCGGCTACGGTTTTTTGTTTCGCTTCCGCGAAATCTCTGATTAGTGCGCTGTCCTGTTCTGTCAGGTCAAGTTGTACCGTCATATTATTACGTCCTTTCTTCCTGCTTCCTTGTTATCGCGAGGCCCGCTACTATTACCGCTTCGGCTCCCGCCGCTTTCAGTGTTTCCGCACAGGCTCCTACGGTGCTGCCTGTTGTTATTACGTCGTCTACGAGTATTACGCATTTTCCCTTTACCGCGGCGTTGCGCCTTGCCGCGTAGGCTCCCGCGGCGTTTTTGCGACGCTCCGCCGCGTTTGAGCGCGATTGCTTTGACAGCGACAGCGTTTTTGTCAGAAGCGGCTTGACGGGGAGTTTCAGCAAGCCCCCGAGATTTACAGCGAGGTTCCTGCTCTGGTTAAAGCCGTGGCGGTAACGCTGTACGGCGTTCTGACCTACATATGTTATCACGTCCGGCCTGAATTTTCCGAGATAGTGGTTCCGAACGCAGACCGCCATAAGTTCCGCGAGCGCGCGGTCGTTCTGGAAAACATTGGCTTTCTTATAGCGCAGTACGCCGCTCCTAGCGCGTCCCTCGTAATACAGCGGAGCCGCTACAAGCACGCCGTTCTTAATCTCAACACCGCCGCACCACGGAAGCTCCCCGCGACAAACGACACACACCCGCGAACCGTCTGATACTTCGCCGCAAAACACACAACGCGGAGGAAAGATAATATCAAGCAAGGTCTGCATTATTACGCACCTCCGGTGCTTTAGTTAACAGTTATCAAATATCAAATATCAGAGCGTTATGGCAATTGACAATTGATAATTGACAATTACGGTGGTTTGGACGTTGGTTGCGCCCTGCGGGGGACACCCCCCGCGTCTGCGGACGCTTCCCCCCTCTAAAGAGGGGGGCTTTGGAGGGTAGGACGTAGGTGCGCCCTGCGGGGGAACCACCGTCCTACCCACGTATCAGCGAAGCGCTCGCCCGCGCCGTGCGCGGGGGCAGGGCATTGCCCTGCCCGTCATTGCGAAGCCGCCGCCGCACTTGCGATACGTAGTTGGTGATATGCGGCGAAGCAATCCAGGGTTGACGTAGTAGTTTGCGATACGTAGGGACGTAGGCTGTATGTTGCTCTCCCGGCACTGGATTGCTTCGCACCTGTAACACCCTACGTATCACAAGCTTACCGGTGCTTCGCAAAGACGGTGCGCCGGGACGGCGCACCACGCGCACGGCGCCAGGACGTAAGACGGGGGCTTGGACGTGGGTACTGGGCTTGGATTGCTTCGCGCGGCTCGCAATGACGGGGCTGGGCTTTGCCCGCCCCGGCGCACTGCGCCGGACGTAGGACATAGGACGCAGGACGCAGGACGCCGGACGCAACCCGCGTGTGCGCCCCCTCCAAAGCCCCCCTCTTTAGAGGGGGGAAGCGCCCGCAGGCGCGGGGGGTGTCCCCCGCAGGACGCAACTCCGTCCAAACCCTTCGTCTCTGATATCTGATATTTGCTAACTGTTAACTGTATACAACGTCTCTGATATTTGATATTTGATAACTGTTAACTAACTAACAAGTCTCGCTCGTAGACCGCTGTAGCGTTTGCGTGGTTTGTCATTTGCTACCATTGCCGCTATTTCATTTGGGTTGCCTACTATTATTAGGAGTTCCCGCGCTCTTGTTACCGCCGTGTAGAGTATGCTTTTCGTGAGAAGCAGGCGCGGAACGTCCATAAGCGAGAGTATCACGGCGCGGTATTCGGAGCCCTGCGATTTATGCACCGTCATCGCGAAAGCGGGTTCAAGCTCGCCTAACATATCGAAGCCGTAGGTCGCGAACCTGTCCTCATAATCCACCGTTAGGGTTTGAAGCTTCGGGTTAATCTCGGTAATCGTCCCCACGTCGCCGTTGAATACGCCCTGTCCTACCTCGTCGCCTTTTGACCAGAGAAGCTCGTAGTTATTGCGGATTTGCATAATCCTGTCGCCCTCACGATAGGTTGTGGTGCCGAAGGTCGTTTCGTTCTTGTCCTTAGCGGGAGGGTTGAGAACGCTTTGAAGCTTCATATTGAGGTCTTTAGTTCCGGCAAGCCCCTTGCGCGTCGGCGAAAGCACCTGTATTTGGTTCGCCGATATCCCCATTTTATTAGGCAACCGCTCCTTGCAGAGTTCCGTAATAAGCTCGGCGGTAGAAACGGAGTTAGGGCGCGGCATTACAAAGAAGTCGTCGGACTTATGCCCCTGCTCCGGCATAGAGCCGTGATTGATAGCGTGAGCGTTGCGAATAATAAGGCTCGCGTTAGCCTGTCTGAAAACCGTTTCAAGGCGCACAGACGGAACAATCCCGCTGCGTAAAATGTCGGACAGCACGTTCCCGGGACCGACAGACGGCAACTGGTCAGCGTCACCGACCAATATAAGCCGTGACTTGGGTTTTAGGGCTTTCAGCACAGCAGACATTAACTCTATATCAATCATCGAGGTTTCGTCGAGGATTATAACGTCTGCCGCAAGCGGAGTTTGTTCGTTATGCTTAAACCCCAGTTGCCCGGTTATTTTATCGTATTCCACTTCAAGCAGACGGTGAATGGTGGTTGCGTTTCGCTCTGTAAGCTCTGACATACGCTTCGCGGCGCGTCCCGTGGGAGCCGCTAGCGAGGTTTTAAGCCCCATTTTGTCAAAGAGCCTAAGCATTACTTTCAGCGTCGTCGTCTTGCCGGTTCCGGGACCTCCCGTGAGCGCGAACACGCCGAACGCGGCGGCTTCACGCACCGCGTTTTTTTGTTCGGGGGCAAGCTCTATGTCAAATTCTGCCCATAATTTTTCCGGGTCATACGATACTACGGCGGTTTTTTCAGCTAAACGCCGCAAGTTATCCGCGACGTTAATTTCCGCGTCGTAGAGGCTTTTTAGGTAACACGCGTGAACGCCCGCGATATCGCAAATAACCGCGTCGCCGTATTCAACGAGAGCCGAGAGCGCGTCGCCGAGTAAATCGCCGAAGCCGGATAATAAGCCCGCCGTGGCCTGCAAAAGCTTATCGACCGGGACGAACGTATGCCCGTTATTGGCGTTATATGTAAGCTCAAACAGCAAGGCCGCGCAGAGCCGCTCGCTACCCGCCGGGTCAAAGCCGAGGCTCAGGGCGAAGCTGTCGGCCTCGCGGAAGCTCGCGCCGAAGTCGTCCGCCGTAAGTAAATAGGGGTTATCGGTAATAGCCGCCTGCCAGTCCTCGCCGAATTGCCGATAAAGCCGCAGGGCGTATTTGAGGCTAAGGCCGTTAGCCGCGAAAAATTCTGTAAGGCGGCGCATAGCTTTTTTGGCGAGATAGTGAGAGTTCCACTCCATAGCCTTAGCAAGCGTTACGGACTTGACCTCCGTCAAACGCCCCGGGTCGTCCGCGAGAATTGTGAGCGTTTCAGCTCCGAATACCCCCACGAGCGCGACGGCCGAAGCGGGTCCCAGCCCCGGTATCGCCCCCGCCGCGAGGTAGTCAAGCACCTCGTCCTCAGTCTCCGGCGGTATGACTTCGCAAATCACAGCTTCAAATTGAGGCCCGTAGCTCGGGTGAGTAATCCATTTCCCAAGGAAATTACAGCGCTCCCCGGCAATGGCAAAGGGGATTGTCCCGACAACGGCCGTGCGCTCCGCCTTCCGCGCTTCCGTGGGAGCAAGCTCAAAGGTAAGCACGGCATAGCCGTTCTCCTCGTTGCGATAAACGACACGCTTAATAATTCCCGTGATAGAAAGCAAGGTAGAGTCCATCGTTCCCCTCAAATACCCGATAAAAGATAAGCCAAAAGCGGCTAAAGTACGCGTACAAATGCAGTCATTATATATTATACCATAATAAACCGGCAATTGCAAGCGCAGTTAACAGTTAACAGTTATCAAATATCAAATATCAGAGACGGTATGACAATTGATAATTATGGGGGTTCGGACGTGGGTTGCGGGGGGACGTTTGGTTGCGCGGTCACGTAGGGGCGGGTTTCAAACCCGCCCTCCCCCGCGCCGTGCGCGTGGTGCGCCGTCCCGGCGCACCGTCATTGCGAAGCACCGGTAAGCCCGCGATACGTAGAGCGTTACAGGTGCGAAGCAATCCAGTGCCGGGGGCGAAACAAACGTATGTTATCCCCCCGGCACTGGATTGCCGCGCGCCTATACGTTCTACGTATCGCAAGTGCGGCGGCGCTCGCAAAGACGGCGCACGGCGCCGGGACGTGGATAGGACGAGGGTTTCCCCGCGCACGGCGCGACCAACGTCCAACCCCTCGTCTCTGATATCTGATATTTGATAACTGTTAACTGAACAACCCCCCTACTTGACAATTACGGCAAAATCTACTATAATAGAGCCTGTACGGATTTACATTTCACTACTAAAGGAGATTTACTACTATGGCGGCATTATTTAACGTTACTCTCGAAGGTTCGGGACGGCATATACACGTTACGCGCGAAACTCTTGACACGCTGTTCGGCAGGGGTTTTGAGCTTGAAAAAAACAAGCCCCTGTCGCAGCCGGGGCAGTACGCTTCGAGGCAGAAAGTCGATGTGGCGGGTCCCAAGGGCAAGCTCACGCTGACAATCGTCGGACCCTGCCGCGCGGCGGACCAGGTGGAAGTTTCGCTCACGGAGGCGCGGACGCTCGGCATTAACGCGCCAATCCGTCTGTCGGGCGACTTAAAAGGCTCGGGAGCCTGCACGGTCACGGGGCCGAACGGCTCGGTCGATATCCCCGAGGGCGTAATCGTCGCGCAGCGTCACCTGCACGTAAGCGCGGAGGACGGGGTTAAATACGGCCTCAAAGACGGCGACGCGGTGCAAATCAAAGTCGGCGGCGAGCGCGCGTTAGTCTTTGATGCGCTTACGGCTCGTGTGGGACCTACCCACGCGACTTTCGCGCATATTGATTACGACGAGGTTAACGCCATAGCCGGCGTTGCGACAGGCGAGGTTATCAAACTGTGAAAGCAATCGTAACGGTCGCGGGGGTTGACAAGCGCGGCATTATCGCCGCCGTCAGCACGGAGCTCGCGGATATGAACATCAATATCCTGGACATCAACCAGACGGTAATGCAGGAGTTTTTCACAATGACCTGCCTGGTGGAACTGGACGCGTCGGAACTACATTTCGAGGGGATAAGCGAACGCCTTGGAACACTGGGGGAAAAAATAGGGCTGTCGGTGCGTATACAGCGCGAGGATATCTTCCGCGAGATGCATAGAATATAACGGACGCGTCCATACATCACCACAACACATAAGGAGGTACAACGCTATGACTAACGAACAGCTACAACAAATAATCTACTCAATCGAGGCAGGGCAAAAATACTTCGACGCTACGGAGATAATCAGCTCGGTGTTTACTGACACTAAGAAACTCTACTGCTCCCCGGAAACTCGCGAAAAAGAACTTAAATTCATAGAAAAAGTCGGGGAATTTCTAACGCTGTCGCGTCAGCAGGGGCTGCTTGCGCTAACTGCGCGGCTAAACGAACTCGATTCCTCGGAATACGGCATAGTGTTCCCGCATTTGCTGCAACTCGTAATAGACGGCTGCGATTTTGCGATAATCGGCGCGGCTGCCCGGGCGCACCTGCTCGCGATAGACGCGGGTACAGTCGAAAACGCCGTCGACACGCCGCTCCACGCCTCCCTCGCGCTGATAGGCGTAACCTGCATAGGCAAAGGCGACCCGCTGATAATAATGAAGCACCTGCTAGCGCCGCTAATAGGCGCGGTAGAACGCGACTTTTAAGCGATAACGTTTGTAGGGGCGCAACGTTTTATTCGGGATTACATAACGTAGGGGCGGGTTTCAAACCCGCCCTCCCCCGTCTTACGTCCAACGTCCCGGCGCACCGCACCGAGGGCGGGGCAAGCCCCGCCCCGTCATTGCGTCCCGGCGCCGTGCGCCGTCTTTGCGAGCGCCGGAACGCGTGAGATACGTACAATGTATAGGCGCGGGGCAAAACACAGGCGGGGGCATAAAAAACGGGTCTAGGGGTTGCGGCCCGGGGTTTGCGCGCCGGGCTCAATTGTAAGTATAGCGAGCGTTACCCGGCACGCA
>JAISJH010000072.1 GCA_031261635.1 Oscillospiraceae bacterium | reverse complement strand
ATTTGATATTTGATAACTGTCATCTGAAAAAATTGGTTGACAAAACTCTCCGGGAATGATATAATTGTTATACCTTGATTATAAACTATATATTATAAATACATCAAAGGAGAGTTTCATTATGGGCAAAAAGTTTCTGTATTTGTTCAGCGAGGGCGACGGCAATATGCGCGAACTGCTTGGGGGTAAGGGCGCTAACCTCGCGGAAATGACTAATCTCGGTATGCCCGTTCCGCAGGGGTTTACTATCACTACCGAGGCCTGTACCAAGTATTGGGAGGACGGTGAAGTCATCTCTCCCGATTTGGAGGACGACATCTACAAGTACATTGCGACGCTCGAGGGGCTTACGGGGAAAAAATTCGGCGACGTCGCCAATCCCCTGCTCGTTTCCGTGCGTTCGGGAGCGCGGGCTTCTATGCCGGGTATGATGGATACTATCCTAAACCTCGGCTTGAACGAGGAAGTCGCGGAGAGTATCGCCAAACAGTCCGGCAACCCGCGCTGGGCTTGGGACAGCTACCGCCGCTTTATCCAGATGTACTCGGACGTCGTTTGCGAAGTCAGCAAAAAAGTTTTCGAGGGCAAAATCGACGAAATCAAAAAGAAACGCGGCGTAACGCTGGACACTGACCTAACCGCCGACGATTTGCGCGAACTCGCGAACCAGTTCAAGGCGGCGTTCAAGGACAGCCAGGGCGTTGACTTCCCGACTAACGCTAAGGAGCAGTTGCTTGGGGCTATCAAGGCGGTTTTCCGCTCGTGGAATAACGAGCGCGCTATTGTTTACCGCCGTGAAAACAACATTCCCGGGAGTTGGGGTACGGCCGTCAACGTCCAGTCAATGGTATTCGGCAATATGGGCGACGACAGCGGCACGGGCGTTGCGTTTACGCGCGACCCCGCTACAGGCGAAAAGAAGCTCTATGGCGAGTTCCTTATGAACGCGCAGGGCGAGGACGTTGTGGCGGGTATCCGCACTCCGCAGACTATTGACCAGCTCGCTAAAGTTATGCCGGAAGCGTATAATCAGTTCGTTGAAATCTCAAATAAGCTCGAGGCGCACTTCCGCGATATGCAGGATATGGAATTTACTATCGAAAAGGGTACGCTCTATATGTTGCAAACCCGCAACGGTAAGCGTAACCCTAACGCCGCGCTCCGCATTGCCGTTCAGCTTGTTGAGGAGGGTATGAGGACTAAAGAGGAGGCCTTACTTCTGATTGACGCGCAGAGCTTTGACGCAGTTTTGCACCCTGTTTTTGATAAGGCCGCCGAAGCCGCCTCAACCATTGTCGCGAAAGGGCTGAACGCAAGCCCCGGGGCAGGTTGCGGAGCCGTATACTTCAACGCCGAGGACGCCGTAAAGCACTCGCAGGAGGGTCCCGTACTGCTCGTGCGCCTCGAAACCTCGCCGGAGGACCTCGCGGGAATGTACGCCGCGCAGGGGATACTGACGGCTCGCGGAGGCGCGTCCTCTCACGCCGCTGTTGTTGCCCGCGGAGCCGGAATCTGTTGCGTATCGGGTTGCGGCGAGCTTGTCATTGACGACGACGCGCATTTGCTGACTATAGCCGGGCAAACCGTTAAAGAGGGCGAGTATATGTCAATCAACGGCACGACCGGGAACATCTACATAGGCAAAATCCCGACAGTCGAGCCGGATATGGGCGGCGACTTCGGCACGGTTATGCAGTGGGCTGACGACGTTCGCAGACTTCGCGTCCGCGCTAACGCCGATACTCCCGCAGACGCGGCGAAAGCCGTCGAACTCGGCGCGGAGGGCATAGGGCTTACGCGCACGGAACATATGTTCTTTGCCGACGACCGTATCGCCGCAATCCGCGAGATGATTGTTTCAAAAACCGCCGAGCAGAGAAAAACCGCGCTCGATAAGCTCTTGCCGTTCCAGCGCGCTGACTTTGCGGGTATCTACAGGGTTATGCTTGATAAGCCCGTTACGATACGCCTCCTTGACCCGCCGCTTCACGAGTTCCTGCCTCACGATGACGAGGATATTAAGGCCTTGGCTACGGAAATGGGTCTGACCTTTGAGGGTCTTAAGTCAACCATTACCGGGCTTCACGAGGCTAACCCGATGATGGGGCATCGCGGCTGCCGTTTGCCGGTTACGTACCCGGAAATCGCCGTAATGCAGACGCAGGCTATTATTGAAGCCGCGCTTGAAGTAAAAAAAGAAACGGGAGCCGACATAGTTCCCGAGATAATGATACCGCTCGTCTGCGAAGTCAAGGAGCTTAAATTCGTTAAAGATATAGTCGTTTCCACGGCTGATAAGCTGATTGCCGCGAGCGGCACTACGCTCAAATACCACGTCGGCACGATGATTGAAATACCCCGCGCCGCGCTCCTTGCCGACGAGATTGCCACCGAAGCGGAGTTTTTCAGCTTTGGCACGAACGACCTCACGCAGATGACCTACGGTTTTTCGCGCGACGACGCTGTGAAATTCCTGCCGTCCTACTACAGCAGCAAGATTTTCGAGGCCGACCCCTTCCAGAGGCTTGACCAGAACGGCGTTGGTAAACTTATCGAAACCGCCGTAAAACTAGGCAAACAGACCCGCCCGGACATTCACCTCGGTGTCTGCGGCGAACACGGCGGCGACCCGAGCTCAATAGAATTCTGCCACAAAGTAGGGCTGTCCTACGTAAGCTGCTCGCCGTACCGTATCCCAACGGCGCGGTTAGCCGCGGCGCAAGCTGTGCTTCGCAAATAACTAATAATAAATAACAGTTATCAAATATCAAATATCAGAGACGGGGGTTAGGACGGGGGTTACATAGGGGCGGGTTTGAAACCCGCCCCTACACACCGTTTGCGCCTATTGCAAATATTTTACAATTGTGCTATACTATTTCCATAATCATACAGAAAGGCGGTTACGCACAATGCGAATTGCGGTTATTGACGGGCAGGGCGGCGGTATCGGGAAAGCTATTGTTGAGAAGCTTAAAAAGGAACTTTCGCCGGATATTGAAATACTCGCGCTCGGGACTAACGCGCTTGCTACCTCCGCAATGCTCAGGGCGGGAGCCGACGAGGGAGCTACGGGCGAAAACGCCGTTATCGTGAACGCCCCCAGGGTTGACCTCATCGCCGGGGTAATCGGGATAGTTTCCGCAAACTCAATGCTCGGCGAACTGACCCCCGCTATCGCGCGGGCTGTTTCAGAAAGTCCGGCGCAGAAGCTCTTGCTGCCGCTGAACCGCTGCGGTATTGAAATAATCGGTACGGCGAAAAATACGCCGCTGCCGCAATTGATAGACGCGCTGGTAAGCGCGGTGCGGGAGCGGATTTAGCCCGCGCCATATCACCATTCTTTTTTGCTGTTCAGCATATTTTTTAGCTGTTCAACGCGTTTACGCAAAAGTCCGCGCGGTTTTTCGACTTGCTCAAATACAGCTTCGGCGGGTTCAAGCGCCGCGCCGGGTTTTGGCAGGTACACGCTTGCCTTGAATAAATCGCCGTCTACGCCGAGGCCGAAGCGTCCGCCCTGCACCGCCGCGAAGCTTTCTACTATTGAGAGGCCGAGGCCGCTGCCCTCGCTTGTTCGCGCGCTGTCGCCTCTTGTGAAGCGCTCGGTTAGCTCGTCGGTATTTGCCGGGAGCGGTTCGGCTGAAATGTTTTTTATATCGAGGCGAAATTCGCTTCCCGCTTCGGTTAAATCGACATAGACGCGGGTTTTAGGCAGGGCGTATTTCAGCGCGTTGCCGAACAGGTTTTCCAGTATCCGCGAAAGTAGCTTGCCGTCGGCGGTTACTTCGGCTTTTAGCGGCAGATTGAGGCGGAACTCTAAGCCGGAGGCCGCGATTTTTTCCTCAATTTCCCCGACGCTTTGCGTCACGAGCGCGGCGAAATCGAGCGTGTATACGTCAACGTCAATATTGCCGGAGCTTGCCTTAGCCGCTTCAAAAAGTTCGTCCGTTAAGTCTTTAAGACGGGCGGATTTTTTTATTATTATATCGAGGTATTCGCTTGCCCGCTCGTTCTCAAAGCCGTCATTTTTGAGGAGGTCGGTATAGGTAATAATCGACGTAAGCGGCGTTCGGATATCGTGCGAAACGTTTGTAATCAGCTCGGTTTTCATACGTTCTGCCTTAGTGCGGATTTTTACCGCCGCGTCAATGCCTATAGATATGTTGTTTATGTTGTTTGCTATTTTTCCGAGTTCGCCATAATTTACGTTTATCGGTTCAGTATAATTCCCCGCGACGGCGCGTACCGTTCCGGCCTTAATTTTTTGCAGTCGCTTGAAATGTACAAGCAGAATTATCAGTACCGCAAGTGTTAGCAATACGCCGATTTCCGCCGCGCGGTTTTCAATAGCGAACAGCATAACTATAAACAGCGCAAACGTAATCACTACCGCCTGCCCCACGAAGCGTATTCCCGACCACAGATAAACCGCGCCTTTAATTAAAAATCTGAAAAAGTTATATATAAAAGTATGCCTCCAGAATTTCCCGGCTTTACAGCGTTTGGCGAAGGAGCAGAGCCACGCGTTCAGCGGCGTAAGCGTCAATACCGCGATAAGCGCGATGTATATTATCACCACTGTGCCGGACGCGCCGTACATACTAAACCGGTCTTGAAATGTTGCCGCCGCGTAGATTACGACTGCTTCAAGCACGAACAGCAGTACAAAGCTTATATCAAGATAGGGCTTGTCAAAGATTGTGAAAAAGACCCGCTTCCTGCCGTCAACTTTCTCCGTGCCGTTTCGCCGTCCCGCCCCGCAGAGCATTACGATAAACAGAAACAGCGCGGCGGCGAGACAGACGAGCGTTTGAATTACAGCGTTCCAAACATAGCCTGATATCCGCTCCCACTCGCTTATGAACAGGTTCACGGCCTTTTGCTCGTAGCCTAAGTAGACATTATAGCCGCTCGGTGCCGGAGGGCTTTGCATATAGCCGACCGAATAGCCGTTGAGATAATTTCGCGGCAGGGTTCTGAAAAATTCCTCCGCGTTTGTGATATTAGCCGCGATATTTGTCGCGACAGTTCCGTCCGCTGTGTTTTCTATATAGTACAGGAGGCCTTTGTCTAAATGCTCCTTTTGCAGATAATCCATATTACTGCGGTAAAAATAAAGCTGATTGTCAATTAACTGCTTTTTGAAACGCGCTTCCTCGTTCGGGTTGTTCTGTTGAAATTTAGAAAACGAGCCGGTTAGCTTATCGGTTATTATTTGATAATCAATATATCTGACCGTTGAGCCGTCCTCCTCTCTCCGCTTTTCAGTCGTAATATCAATGTAATCGCCGTTTTTAATCGCTTCCTCGCCGCCGCATACGAGAGTTAACAGATAGCCCTGCCACAGTAGCGGCTGAAACCTTGCGCTGTAGAACGCCTCGGGGCTGTCCGCTCCGCTGAAAAATACGCGTTCGTCAATCTGAGCCGACATACTCCATATCTCGGGGTCTGTAAGCTTCTGATAAACATTAACCGCCGCGCCGAAGATAATCACAGGCAACAGTATAAAGCACACGATTTTAACGAGCCCGGTTGCCGTCCAGTTTTTCCATTTTGTATCCAATTCCCCACACCACCTTTATATATTTTGGTTCCTTCGGTTCGATTTCAATTTTAGCGCGTATGCGCCGGATATGCACCGATACCGTGTTTTCTACGCTGTAGGCGTCGTCGTCCCAGACCCGGGAATATATTTCCTCCATTGAAAATACGCGCCCGGGGTTGCGGATTAGAAGCCGCAGTATTTTGTACTCAATCGGCGTTAGATGTACCACCAGGCCGTCTACCGTGACCTGCTTTAAGTTTTCGTCAAGCGTAAGCCCTCCCTGTGTGTATACGTTTTCCGCTTCCGGCGGCTTGCTCCCGAGCAGGGTGAAGCGCCGAAGCTGGCTCTTTACCCGCGCGATTAGCTCCAGCGGGTTGAAGGGTTTTGTCATATAATCGTCCGCGCCCATATTCAGCCCGATTATTTTATCCGTATCCTCGCTTTTCGCCGAGAGCATTATTACCGGGATATTCGCCCTTTTCCGAAGCTCCAGAGTTGCCTTTATGCCGTCCATTTGCGGCATCATTATATCCATAATGATTAAATGGATTTCCTCTTTTTCAGCAATTTCAAGAGCCTCTATGCCGTTATAGGCGAGCCGCGTACTGTAACCCTCGTGTTCCAGATACACCGCTATCGCAGCCGCGATTTCCCTGTCATCGTCAGCGATGAGTATATTCATTGCTACCTCCTTTCAAGCTGTCTACAGTATAGCAGACAGTTCTTACGGTTTTATTGATATAATTCTTACGAAATTCTTACGATTTCAAACGTAAGGGCAAAACAAAGCCGGGTAACGCCACGGTATCCCGGCAAATAAAAAATTAGAATTTTTGCGAAATTGGAGGAACGACCACCCCGCCCCTGCGGGGGCACCCCTCCCAAGAGGGGAATAGGACGAGGGTTGGACGGGGGTACGACAAGGGCACACCGTTTCCCCGCGTCCTACGTCCATTCCCCTCTTGGGAGGGGTGGCGCGTAGCGCCGGGGTGGTTCCCCGCGCCGTGCGCGGTATTTTCCAAACAGGTTTATTGAACTATCTCGCCTTCAAATACTTACGCAGTACGCGTATCAAATCGGGCGGCGATACCGGCTTCCCTATATGCTCGTTCATACCCGATTCGAGGCATTTTTCTATATCCTCCTTGAAAACGTTTGCGGTCATTGCTATTATCGGGATAGTTTCAGCGTCCGAACGCCCGAGGGAGCGGATATTTCGCGTCGCCGTATAGCCGTCCATTACCGGCATTTGCACGTCCATTAGAATTACGTCGAAAAAGCCCGGCTTGTTGTTAAACATTATCAAAGCCTCCTGCCCGTTTTCTGCGGCTTCGATAGAAATTCCGGTGGTTTCGAGTATCGACATTAAAATCTCGCGGTTAATCTCGATATCGTCCGCCAGGAGCGCGGTGTACGCGCTGAACTCGCCCTCGACCATTTCAACCGCGTCGTCTTTCCCTGCGTGTTCGAGCGTTTCCGTGCTTTTAGCCGGAAAAGAAAAGCCGAATATTGAACCTTTGCCAAGCTCTGAATCTATCCAGACCTCTCCGTTCATAAGCTCGATAATTCTTTTTGATATCGCGAGCCCCAGTCCCGTGCCGCCGTAGTTGCGCGAAGTCCCGCTGTCCGCCTGCTGAAAGGATACGAACAGCTTCGCCTGCTGCTCCGGGCTTATGCCTATGCCGTTGTCGCTGACCTCAACGCGGATTGTGCAGTCGTCCCCGTCCGCGCTGTCAAGCGTCGCTTTAAGCTCTATCGAGCCGCTCTCCGGCGTGAATTTTACGGCGTTGCTAAGAAGGTTTGTAACAACCTGCGCTAAACGCTGGTCGTCGCCTATTAAAAACTTCGGTATTTTTTCGTCAATTTTTACAGCAAATTCCTGCCGCTTTTCCTCCGCCTTGAAGGCTATAACGTCCGCTACGCGCTCGATAGTTCCGCTGAAGTCATAGGGTATTTCCGATAGCTCCAGCCTGTCCGCTTCTATTTTTGACATATCTAAAATATCGTTGATTACGCCGAGCAAGTGCGTTGACGCCTCGTCTATTTTGCCGAAGCAGTAATCTTTTTTCTCAATATCCGGCGCGGTCTTGCCGATGTTTGTCATACCGACAATCGCGTTAATCGGTGTGCGTATTTCGTGGCTCATATTCGCGAGAAAATCGCTTTTAGCGTGCGAAGCGTGTTCGGCAATACGCACCTGCTCCTCAAGCTCGGCGGTGCGCTCAAAAACCGTCGCTTCGAGCAGTTCGTTCATTTGGCTCGCGAGGTTGAACGAACTCGAATACTCCTGCGCGAGGATAAACGCCGAGCTAATCGTAAAAAGAAAAAAGCTGTAGCGCGTGAGGGCGATACCGATATGGAAAAACGCCGAGTCCATTACGTCAAAAATAGCCGTTGCGGCCACGCAAACAATAGTGATAAATATATTTCCAAGCGAGGTACCCCGAAGCTCACGCCAGAAAATACCGCGCCGGCGCGTCCGCTTGTCCTCCCGCCGCTCGAATTTATTATTAACCCGCGAGGCGAAGGTCATACCGACGTCGTGAATTAAAACGTACAGCAGCATAACGATACCGCCGCTCTGGAATACCCGCAGTAAGTCATTCGCGAACTGAACAGAAAATACCGACTGCAAAATTATCAGCAACGCGCTGAAAACACCGAATATTTTCGCGGCGCGAAGAAGCCTCCCGAAGTTCAGCAGCTCTATAAAAGCCGCGAGCAGGAACGGCAGGATATAAAGCGAGCCGAACTCAATCCGCTCCGTAATGCCGGAGTTTTCAAAAAGTCCGTAAATCGCCGCGCTTCGCGAAAAGTAATACACGGCGACGGCAATGGAAAAGAAGCCGTAAGCCATATTATACTTGTCGCTCGAGCGCATAAAATACATAAGTAAATGATATAACCCGACAAAAATAAACGTCGTGCAGAAAATCATAGTTATAACGCTGGCGCGCTGCTGAACTATGCCCGTATAAGCCCCGATGTAGTAGGGTCCCGAGTAGTTAAGCCCTGTGGCGCGTCCGCTCGGCGGGCCGATAATTCTGATAATAAAAATATTCGTTCCGCTTTTTAAGAGGTCGCGGTCAAGCCGCGCGGAAACGTTTCGCCGGCTCAGGTGAAAGGAAATATTCCCGCCGATACGCGCGTCCCGAAGCTCTGATATTACAAGCTCGCCGTTTAAGTAGATTTCCCAGTGGTCGCCTATCCCGGCGAGGAAAATCCCCGGAACCTCCTGCGGTTCCGCCAGTATCTGTTCGAGCAGCTTCTCGTCCAGTTCAAAGGGTATAAGTATAGTGTACTCGCCGTTCTTTTCGTCAAAAGGCGACAGGAAACGCCGCGGACTGCCCGTGCCTGTCAGCTCACCCGGGAAAATCGCCCCGTGATTCGGCGGCAAAACCACGTCCCAGCGTTCCGTTTCAGGGTTTTCGATGTTTACATACATTGCCTCAAAACCCGCCTTGACGTAAGCCGGCGAGGCAACAAGGTCAATATGCAGCGAACCGCTCTCAGCGGAAGCGGGTCTGTCATAGTAAACAATAGCGGCAAGCGCGGCCGCGAGTATAACAATAAACAGCACCATAGCGGTAATCTTGAACTTTTTGCTGCTGTCAGAAGAACTATTCATTTCCCCACTCCAAAATATACAGTTAAAACCCCAAAGCACCGCGGGACCAACCAGTTTGCCAAACATTATACCACAAGTCTAAACAAAAGTAAAGGGCTTGTTTTGTACAGTTAATAGATATTAAATATCAAATATCAGAGACGGTAGTTTAGACGGGGGTACGCCCTGCGGGGGGTGTTCCCGCAGGACGCAGTCCCCGTCCAAACCATCGTCTCTGATATTTGATATTTGCTAATTGTTATTTGAAATAACTGTTATTTGAACCTAGCATTCGTTCAATCGAGACGCCGTAGCCTTTTAGCGGCTCGCTTACCAGTACGTGGGTTACTGCGCCTATTAGTTTGCCGTTTTGCAGGATTGGGGCGCCGCTCATTCCCTGTACTATGCCGCCTGTTATGGCTATTAGCTCGGGGTCGGTTACGGTTAGGAGCATATCGCGGTCCTCGCCTGAGGGGTACACTCGTGTTACTTCGATTTCGTAGTCGCGGACTTCGCCGCCGGTTACGTTTACGCGAACGGTTGCGGGGCCTGTTTTAATCTCGCTTCTGGAGGCTGTTTCTACCGTCTGCCCCACGGATAGCGCGTTATCCGGCTTTAGCGTTCCAAAAACGCCGAAGTCGCAGTTGGTCAGTAGGTTCCCCAGAACCGTAAGCGGGTCAAAATTCGCCTGCAACTGCCCGGGCGCGCCCGCTTCGCCCTTTACGACCGTCGTCACCTCGGCGGGCATAATCGTACCCTCTTTAATCGGGAGGAGCGTACCCGTTTCGCTGTCTGAAACGCTGTGGCCGAGCGCGCCGAACTGTCCGTTAGCGGGGTTTACGAACGTGACTGTGCCTATCCCGGCTATGCCGTCTCGCAGCCATACGCCGAGTTCGCCGTGACCGTCGCTAGCCTTGCCGGGCGTTACTTCAAACTGCATTTTTTCCCCGCTCCGGGTAACGCGCACGGTGATTTGACTGCCCGCGGCGTCCGCGATGATGTCGCGGCACTCCTCAACGCTGTCGATATGCTCCGCGCCGATGTCCGTGATGATGTCGCCGGTTCGGAGCCCCGCGTCCAGCGCGGGCGATTTATTGCCGTTTTCAATGTTATTCAGCCCGATTATCAACGCGCCGTCGGTGGAGAGTTTCAGCCCGATGGCTTTACCGACCGGGATTAAGCGCGGAAGCGCGTCGTGCGCCGACGCCGACAGCACCGGCGTGAAAATCAGCACAAACGCCAGAATGAGCGGGATTATGCGGAAGTGATTTACTCTACGCTTCAAAATATTAACCTCCGATATCAATTTAATGCTTACCGAGCTTAAGTTGCCCAAAAGGCGGGGGATTAAACGTGAAAAGATTTGGTGAACATTCAAATAACAGTTATCAAATATCAAATATCAGAGACGAAAGGTTAGGACGGGGGTTGCGGGAAACGCACAACGTAAACGTAGGGGCGGGTTTCAAACCCGCCCTCCCCCGTCCCGCACCGCGCGCGGGGGCAGTGCGTCCTCTAAAGAGGGGGGCTTTGGAGGGGGCGCACACGAAGGACGCGTCCGCGCACAGCGCGGGGGAACCACCCCGCCGCCTGCGGGCGGCACCCCTCCACAGAGGGGATGGGGTTAGGACGTGGGTTGCGTCCGCGCACGGCGCGGGGAAGGGCGGGTTTGAAACCCGCCCCTACGTAACCCCGTCCAAGCCCCCGTCCTCATCCCCTCTGTGGAGGGGTGCCGCCGCAGCGGCGGGGTGGTTTCCCCGCAGGGCGCAACCCCCGTCTTACCTTCCAAACCCCCCTCTTTAGAGGGGGGAAGCGTCCGCAGACGCGGGGGGGTTCCCCCGCAGGGCGCAACCCTCGTCCTAATCTCCGTCTCTGATATTTGATATTTGATAACTGTTATTTGAATAATCTTCTGTCCAAACCAAAAAAAGCCCCCCTCTTTAGAGGGGGGTGCCGCCCGCAGGCGGCGGGGGGTGTTATGCGGGTTCCGCTATATCTATTCACGTTTCCTCGTCGCCGCTCTCGAGTTTCGCGAGCAGGTTCAGGGCGAACAGCTGCGCGTTAATCCCGCTCAGACCCGCGCTTCCGCTTCCGCTTCCGCTTCCCAAACTGTTCACTGTTCGCTGTTCGGTGTTCATTGCCTTAACGCTTCCTGCGGTTACGTTGCCGCCCTCGTAGTAGCCCAGGACGCGGGAAATGAACGCCTGCGTTTCGCCGAAGGGCGGTACTCCGCCGTATTTTGCGACGTTGCCGATTCCGGCGTTATAGGCCGCGAGCGCGGTTGTAACATCGCCGTCGTAGCGTTCGAGGAGGTTTGCGACCATTCTCGCGCCGCCCATAATGTTCTGAACCGGGTCAAGCGGATTGTCAACGCCTAAGCCCTCGGCGGTCGCCGGCATTAACTGCATAACTCCCTGCGCTCCGGCGGCTGAAACCGCGTTAGGGTTAAAACCGCTCTCAACCTTGCCGATAGCTTTTAAGAGCGACGCGGGAACGTCGTACAGTTCGGCCGCTGTATCGAAAATTTTATCGAGGTCAACCGTATCTGTCTGCTCGGAAGCGCGGAAAATATCGGAAAATCCGCTGGCTGTATATGGATTACTGTCCCTAGTGGGTAATTCGGCGTATCCCTCACCGACGCGGCTGATAGTTGTACTCATACGCTCTCACCCATTATTTGTTAACGATGTACTGTTTTGTGCTAAAAACGCCATTGTTTTAGGCGCAATGAGCCTGATATTTATTTAGAAGCTGTAATCAAAACGCATAAAGCTAAAGAGTTCGTAAGGCTCAAATGTTCGTTAGGCTAAAGAGTACATTAGACCAAAGAGTTCGTAAGGCTAAAATGTTCGTTAGACTAAAGAACTCGTCATTGCGAAGCACCGGGAAGCCCGAGATACGTAGGGCGTATAGGTGCGAAGCAATCCAGTGCCGCAGTCCGCAGATACGTATGTTACGCTCCCGGCACTGGATTGCCGCGCCGGTTTCATTGGTACGTATCGCGGGCTTTCCGCGGCTCGCAATGACGGACTCTTGACTCTCTCCCTTTTGAATACACTCGCTATACTCTTTTGATTACATATCAAACCTAGTTATAAATCAAATTCACAAGCTTATTCTTAACCACAATCGACTTTCTAAACGTCAGACCCGCTATGAACTTCGCGACCTTTTCGTCAGCTGTGGCGGCGGCTATAACCGTTTCGTCGGGGCTGTCGGTCGGGAGGGTTATTGTTCCGCGCAGTTTGCCGTTTACCTGTACCGCGATAGTTTTTTCGTCGTCGATAAGGAGCGCGGGGTCGTATTGCGGCCACTTTTCGCGTTCTACACTGCCGGCTAATTGCAGTTTTTCCCAGTTAGCCTGCGCGCTTATAGGGGCAAAGGGGTATAATAGCGTCAGCAGGGGCTTCAAGTCCTCTCTTGCCGCGCCTTTTTCGTACAGCTCGTTTAAGAGGCTCATCATCGCCGCTATGGCCGTGTTGAATTTTAATAGCTCGATATCCTCCGTGACTTTCTGGATTGTCTTATGAAGCGTATTCTTGCACCGCGACTTATCAGCTAATCCTTTACCGTCGCAGAGGGCGGCAACGCGGTCTAGGAAGCGTCTGCAACCTTTTATAGCGTCGTCAGACCACTTCGCGGGTTGCTCGAAATCGCCCACGAACATAATGTACAGGCGCAGAGTGTCCGCTCCGTATTTTTCTATGACTTCCTCAGGCGTGACCATATTACCGACTTTTCCGGTTTTAGGATTGACGACCTTGCTGGACTTCGACATCTTTTGCCCGTCCCAACCGAGTATCATTCCGTGGCTTGTACGCTTGGCGTAGGGTTCGGGGTGCGGCACTACGCCTATGTCATAGAGGAACCTGTGCCAGAAGCGCGAGTACAGCAAATGCAGCGTCGTATGCTCCATACCGCCGTTGTACCAGTCAACCATACCCCAACGCTTCAAGGCTTCGGGGCTGGCAATTGCGCCGGAGTTGTGAGGGTCCATATAGCGCAGGTAGTACCAGCTCGAACCCGCCCATTGCGGCATTGTATCGGTTTCGCGAGTAGCCGCGCCGCCGCAACAGGGACAGGTGGTATTAACCCAGTCAGTCATTTTTGACAGCGGGGATTCGCCGTCGTCGGTGGTTTCGTAGCTCTCGACCTCCGGCAGTAAGAGCGGCAGTTCGCTCTCGGGAAGCGCGACGTAGCCGCATTTGTCGCAATGCACAACCGGGATAGGCTCGCCCCAGTAGCGTTGACGCGAAAAAACCCAGTCGCGAAGTTTATAGTTGGTTTTTGCAACTCCGAGGCTCTTTTCAATAAGCCAGTCTATCATAGCGGCCTTAGCTTCCGTAACGCGCAAGCCGTCTAAAAAACCGCTGTTGACGGCAACGCCGTCGCCCGTGTACGCTTCCGCTGAAACGTCACCGCCGGAAACTACCTCAACAATCGGCAAATTATAAGCCTTTGCAAACTCCCAGTCACGAGTATCGTGACCCGGAACCGCCATAATCGCGCCCGTGCCGTAGGTAGCAAGCACATAGTCGGCGGCAAAAATCGGTATCTCGTCTCCCGTAGCGGGGTTTACAGCCCGAACGCCTTTAATCTCAACCCCGGTCTTATCCTTATTCATTTCCGCGCGCTCAAAATCGGACTTTCGGCTTGCGGCGTTTTTATAAGCCAGCACCTCGTCCCAGTTGCTAATATAGGGGTGCAACCGCTCCAAAACAGCGTGTTCGGGAGCGATAACCATATAGGTAGCCCCAAACAAGGTATCGGGACGCGTAGTATAAACTGTTAACTGTTCACTGTTAACTGTTAACTGAAAAACCACCTCCGCGCCTGTGGATTTGCCTATCCAGTTTTTCTGCTGCGTCTTGGCGCGTTCGATATAGTCCACGCCGTCTAAACCGTCAAGCAGTTTTTCAGCGTAGTCGGTGATTTTCAGCAGCCACTGGCTTTTTTCTTTGCGGACTACAGGCGAACCGCAGCGCTCGCATACTCCGTCCACTACTTCCTCGTTTGCGAGGACGCATTTACAGCTTGTACACCAGTTTACGGGCATTTTGGCCTTGTACGCAAGCCCGCGCTTGAACATTTCGAGGAAAATCCACTGCGTCCACTTATAAAACTCCGGGTCGGTCGTCGTAACCTCCCGCTCCCAGTCAAAGCTGTAGTTGATAGCGTCGCACTGCGCCTTGAAATGCGCTATATTGCGCTTCGTAACCTCTTTAGGGTGTATCTTGTTTTTAATCGCGTAGTTTTCAGTGGGCAAGCCAAACGCGTCAAAGCCAAAGGGAAAGAGTACGTCATACCCCTCCATTCGGCGCTTCCGCGCGAGGATATCCATAGCCGTATAGGGGCGCGTATGACCAATGTGCAGTCCGTCGCCCGAGGGGTAGGGAAATTCTACCAGAATATAGTATTTGCCGTGGTTATGAGAAGGCATCAGTTTTTAACCTACTTAGAAATAATGTTCAGAAGCAAAGTCAGCCCGACAAACAAAAGCGCCGTCCATTTAGTGATACGCGCGAGCTTTGCGTCAATGCTTTTGGCCTTGTTTTTAGAGAGGAAAGTGTCCGCAACCCCCGCGATAGCGCCGGATAAGCCCGCGCTCTTGCCCGACTGCATAAGGACAATGGCGGTAACGACAACGCCGGAGATTAGCTGAACGATAGTAAGAGCAATGTACATAGTAAGTGACCCCTTTGACAGTTTCAGTTGAATTGTGTATAGAACTTTTATCTTGCACTATAGTTTAACATATAGTGACGTGTTTGTCAAGAGCAAATTGTTCAGTTAATAGTTATCAAATATCAAATATCAGAGACGTTGGTTCAGTTAACAGTTAGCAAATATCAGATATCAGAGACGGGAGTTTGGACGGGGTACGTTCGCGCGGCTCGTAATGACGGAGGTTGCGGGGGGGGTTACGCGTATGCCTCGACGCGCGGCGCCGTTGGTTCGTTGACCGGCGTGTACAGCTGATTGAAGCCGCAATGTTCGCAGAACCTCCCGGCGTTTAGCGTATTGATATCAAACGCGAGTATATCGGGTTTCATAAAATTGCAGCGAACCATTTGGATATCGTAACATTCGCTTTCGTCAAGCTCTCTGCGTAGTAAGGGACAGCTGAAATGTTTATCGTTCATAGTCTAATACCTCCAGTATCGCGGTTATGCTTAGGTCGAAATTCTCACGGCTGTACGCTGATATTAAACGTTTACCTTCGACTAATACAGTCGCTGAACCATCGTCAGAGAGATACATATTACGATTACCCTGACCAAACATTATTTTGGCGGAGTTCACGTAATTTTGAGCCTGTTCAAGTGTTACTCCGTGCCGTAGCGCGTGGTTATTGACGCTTTCGATTGTCACAGGAACAGCGGGACGGACAATACCGATATGCGGATTGACAAGCCCGGACATTATCAGCGCGTTGATACGTTTGTTAATTTCAATAAAATCCATAGTTTCTGTTTTGTTCTCCGTCCTGTGATAGTTAGCGGGAATCCGCAGGCGACCACAGTGTCTATTATAACACCATATACAAATAATTTCAACTGACAATTATACAGTTTCAAACCTGTCCCCCGTCCAAACTCCCGTCTCTGATATCTGATATTTGCTAACTGTTAACTGAACCATCGTCTCTGATATTTGATATTTGATATCTGTTAACTGGACTAACTTCCTACTTGACATCTGCTTAAACTTGTGTTATACTTTAGGCAGACGGAATATTAGGAGAGGGAAAAATGAACAAATCAATCCTCAGCGGCGACGAGAGTGTCGCCCGAGGTGCCTGGGAAGCGGGGGTCGCTATAGCCGCCGCCTATCCGGGTACGCCCAGCACGGAAATTCTCGAAAATCTTGCCCGGTACAAGGAGGACATTTACGCAACTTGGGCTAATAACGAAAAAGTCGCCGTAGAAATCGCCCTGGGCGGTTCTATCGGCGGGCTTCGTGCGTTGGCCGCTATGAAGCACGTAGGCGTTAACGCCGCCGCTGACCCTATTTTTACGGCGGGTTACACAGGGGTTAACGGCGGTCTTGTAATCGTATCGGCCGACGACCCCGGTTGCTACAGCTCGCAGAACGAGCAGGACAACCGCCTCTACGCGCGGCACGCAAAACTCGCTATGCTCGAGCCGTCAGACAGTCAGGAGTGCCTTGACTACATAAAGGCGGCGTATGAGATAAGCGAGAAGTTCGACTTGGTTGTTCTGTTTAGAATGACCACACGCGTCTGCCATTCAAAGAGCCTTGTTACAACGGGCGAACGGCGCGGCGCAGCTCCAAAACTCTACGAAGCCAAACCGGAGAAGTACGCAATGCTCCCGGTAAACGCCAAACGCCGCCATATAGCGGTTGAGGAAAACCTCGCGGCGCTGGAGGAGTTTGCGTATTATTCAGACCTGAACCGCAGGGAGAACGGCAACGGTTCAGTAGGGGTAATCTGCTCGGGAATGGCGTATCAGCATTGCAGGGAGGCGTTCCCGGAGGGTACGGCTTTCTTGAAGCTCGGGATAACGTACCCGGTTAGTCGCAAGCTCGTAGAGGAGTTTGTGAAGGGCTACGGTCAGGTTTACGTTGTGGACGAGGGCGAACCCTATCTAGCGGATACGGTATTATCATACGCCGCAAGCAATGTAGGGGCAACACACCTTGCCTCGCCCGGTTGCGGCGAGATAATACCATTGACGTTCCTACAGGGTGAGCTTGACGCTGACAAAATACGCTTTGCGTTACCTAGAGGCAATCCGGGCGAGGCGAGCCTCGCCCCTACGGGCGTGTCAAATGTTCCGGCTAGACCGCCGGTTTTGTGCGCCGGTTGCCCTCACCGCGGGTTTTACTACGCGATGTCTAAACGCAAAAAAGAGCTTGTAGCGGTCGGAGATATCGGCTGCTACAGTCTCGGCGTGTCCGCGCCCTTCAATGGCTTTGATATAGCCATTTGTATGGGGAGCGGCTTTTCAATACCAATCGGCCTGTCAAAAGCGCTTGAAGCGCAGGGCGACAGTCGCAGAGTATTCGGCATTTTGGGTGACAGCACGTTTTTCCACAGCGGTTTTAACTCGCTTGTGGACGCTGTTCACCAGAACGCTAACATCTGCCTTGTCGTTCTCGACAACTCCATAACGGCTATGACGGGGCATCAGCAAAACGCGGGTACCGAGCGCAATTTAATGGGCTACGAGGTACCTAAAATCAGCATAGAACATATGATACTCGCGACGGGGCTTGCGCCGGAACGTCTGATACGGGTTGACCCTCTCGACCTAACATCTATGACGCGGGCAATCGACAGCGGGATAGCAAACAGCGGCGTGACGGTAATCGTTACGCAACGCCCCTGCGCGTTGATAGTGCGCTCAACGACGCGCGCGGTAATCGACGGCGACAAATGCGTAGGCTGCCGCGTGTGTTCACGCGCCGCCTGCCCCGCGCTCGCTTTCGACGCGAAACAGCGCAAGGCGTATATAGCAGACCCCGATAACTGCAATAACTGCGGGCTCTGCGCGAGCCTTTGCAAAACGAACGCAATCGGAACGGAGGTAAAACAATGAACCTTCTTTTCACAGGCGTGGGCGGTCAGGGGACTATACTCACGACGAAGCTTCTCTCTAACGCTTTAGCCGAACAGGGCTACGACGTAAAAATGTCTGAAATACACGGAATGAGCCAGCGCGGTGGGACTGTCCTTACCCAGCTGAAATACGGCGGCAAGGTTTACGCGCCGAATATCTGCCCCGGCGAGGCTGATTACGTAATTGCTTTTGAAAAAGCCGAGGCTATACGCGCTATTCCCTGGCTAAAACCGGGGGGAACGGTTGTATATGACGACAGAGAGATACTGCCTATGCCCGTTCTGCTCGGCAAAGCCGAATACCCGGGGGAGATATCAGATAGCAGATATCAGATAGCGGATATGCGCTTAATTCACGTTCCGGCATACAAAATAGCAAGCGAACTCGGTTCCGCGCGCGACCAGAACATCGTAATGCTCGGCGCAATCGCGAAGCTCCTCGGTACCGAGGTTGCCATACCCTCTAAATTTAACGCTGCGGCGTATCAAGCAGGAGGAACCTACATTGAAACTAATTCTTAGATACTTCAAGCCTTTTCTGCTAATGGCGATAGTCTCTATCGGACTGTTGTTCTTACAGAACTTCGCGGACTTAATGCTTCCGACCTATATGTCAAGTATGGTTGATACGGGCATTATCCGCGGAGGTATAAGCGAACCCGCTCCGCGAGCTATCCCGGGCGAGGCATACGACCTGCTCGTTTCATACGGCACGGATATGTCTGCCTATGTTAAAACCGACAAAGTACCCGGCGATTTTCCCGGGTTTGACACCGCTACCGACTACATATTCGCTGATACCGCGCCGGAGCGTTTGGCGGCAATCGGAGCGACTTACGGCAGCGCGGCGGTACATATTTCGCGAAACATCACGGTTGACCTCAACGACGCCACGGCGGAGGAAGTCATAAACCAGGCAAACCCGGACGCCGCTACCGTAACGACCGGACCGCTTGACGTGCCTCCGCAGACGCAGTTTGAAATAGGCGTATCGCTTACAAAGGTTTTCTATAAAGCGCTGGGAGCCGATATGGGCGCGATACAGCAAAAGTCTATCTTCGGGATAGGTCTTATAATGCTTCTGATAACGCTGTTCGCGGCGGCAATAACTATCGCGAACGGCTTCCTCTCGGCGAGAATTTCCACGGGAACGGGGCGCAATCTGCGCCACGACGTTTTCGCTAAGGTTCAGACTTTCGCCCCCGCCGAGTTTGACAAGTTTTCCACGGCTACGCTGATTACGCGTTGTACTAACGACGTTCAGCAAATTCAGATGGTCGCTATGATGGGTCTGCGTATGATTTGTTCGGCTCCTATAATGGGAATCGGCGGTATCATTATGGCTGTACGCACTAGCCCCAGTCTTACCCCGATTGTCATTATCGCGGTTATACTGCTGACGGTTCTGCAAATTGTAATCTTTTCTAAGGTTATACCGAAGTTCAAGATTATGCAGAAACTCCGCGACAAGCTAAACCTCGTAACCCGCGAGGGTCTTACGGGTATGATGGTTATACGCGCCTTCGGAAACGAACAGCAGGAAATAAACCGCTTCGAGCAGGCCAATAGAAATATCCGCGACACTAACCGCTACGTACAGTTTATGATGACCATTCAGCAGCCTACTATGAACTTTATTATGAGCTGCACTACTCTTGCGGTAATCTTCTTCGGAGCGCGGATTATATCGGCCGGTAATTTGCAGGTCGGACAGATGATGGCGTTTATGCAGTACGTAATGCAGATAATTATGTCCTTCCTCGCAATCGGTATGATGTTCGTAATGATTCCGCAGGCTCTCGTATCCGCGGGACGTATCGAGGAAGTGCTTAAAACCGAGACAAAGATAAACGACAAAAAAGGCACGGAACTAAAATCGCTCGGAAAACGCGCTAAGGGCGAGCTTGTATTCGACAACATTTCTTTCTCCTACGAGGACGCTGAAAGCCCGGTACTCGAAAACATCAACTTCACGGCGAAAGCGGGTGAAACAACCGCGTTCATCGGCTCGACGGGTTCCGGCAAGTCTACGCTTATAAACCTTATCCCGCGCTTCTACGACGTTACAAAGGGCGCGATACGCCTCGACGGCGTGGATATACGCGAGTTGTCGGTTCACGAACTGCGCTCAAACCTCGGCTACGTGCCTCAAAAGGGCATACTGTTCAGCGGCGACATAGGCTCTAACCTCGAGTTCGCCAAAGAGGACGCTACGGACGAGGAAAAGCGCGAGGCAATAAAAGTCGCGCAGGCAGAGGAGTTTGTCTACGCCGACAAAGACGGTATGAACACGGAAATCGCGCAGTCCGGCGACAACGTTTCCGGCGGTCAGAAACAGCGTTTGAGTATAGCGCGCGCCTTAGTCAAGAAGCCGCCGATTTACATATTTGACGACAGTTTCAGCGCTCTGGACTTCAGAACGGACGCTAAACTTCGCGGAGCCTTGCGCGAATACGCCGGGGAAACCCGCGCAACCGTGCTGATAGTAGCCCAGCGTATCAGCACAATTATGAACGCCCAGCAAATTATCGTACTCGACGCGGGTAAAATCGTAGGCAAAGGCACTCACCGCGAGTTGCTTGAAAGCTGCGCCGAATACCGCGAGATTGCGGAAAGTCAATTGACAAAGGAGGAACTTGCATAATGGGACCAGGACCGGGCGGCCCGGGCGGGCCAATGGGCTTTATGCGTAATAATAACGCAAAG
>JAISJH010000052.1 GCA_031261635.1 Oscillospiraceae bacterium | reverse complement strand
GGGTCGAAATTTTCACTCGTAAGTTGCGGAAGCTGAATATTGTGAATTTCAACTTTATCGGTCGCGGGTTTACCGGTGTTCACGTCGCAGAGTTTTATCACTTCGTGAACATCGCCGCTGATTTCCGGTATCACGTAATCCAAAAGATTTATCGCAATCAGATACGGAAAGCCCTTGTAAAAATCGACGGTTGAAGCCCCCTTCAAATCCTGCGAATAGCGATTCAGAATATCAGCAAGGTGCAAAAAAGAACGGTCGGTCATTATGATAGTGTTCTCGAGCTGAATTTCCACATTGACATAAACTCTACGCCCGTTATTGACGGCGATTGCGTAAATATCGAGTTTCACGTATCGCGCGTCAGACTGCGGGATAACAATTTGCTGTGTATTAAGTTCCAAAAGTTCCTCTAACCACAGCAAACCCCCGCCATCAGCAACAGCGGTATTGATAGTTTCCAATATCCAGTCGCCAGCCCAATCCTTGTGGTGAAAAATCGCGGTTGCCATTGTATCGTCAAACGGGTCGGCGCGGTTAATCGTAATTTTCAAAACTCCACCTCATAATAATTATATCACATATGCGGGAAAATGTCAAGCGGAAAGTTTAGACGAGTGGACAGCAGGCTCCTTGATTTACGACCCTGACAATTGCGTCACCGCGCGACATTCAAAATGTCAATTTTCTCAATTTTAACACAAATTTCACCGTCAAATATCATTTTCACTACCCAGGGCAATATATTAACCATTGCCAAAAAATCCTGAAAACCAAAAGAATTATCGTAATAATTGATAATTGTAGAAAGCGCGGTGCCGTGAGTGCCGATTGCGATATTTTTATCGCTGTGCCGCCCCAAGACCTCATTTAGCGCTTTAATATTGCGCTCTTGAACCTCGGCAAGGCACTCTCCGTCCGACAATTTGTAGGTAAAATCGTTCCACTGCCGCTCGATGAACGGCCAAAAATCAGTATCGCGAACCCAGTCCGAATCGCTCTTTCTTTCGCGGAAATCGCGGACAATTTCAATTGTAAAACCGTTTCTGTCGGCAAAATCCGCGACTGTATCAACCGCGCGTTTATACGGGCTTGAGAGGACAAAGTCAATAGATTTGTCTTGTAAGTATTCAGTCACAGCCGCTCTGTCAGCCATACCTTTTGCGGTTAGCGGTCGTATCGCTCCGTCACGCTCGGTATTATCCGCCTCGGCGTGGCGAATAAAATAGATAGTTGTCATTTGTTTGCCTCCTGTTTTTTCATTTTTACACGATATTTCGACTATAATTATACAACAATTTAGCGCATAATGCAAGAGGAAATTTGAAGCTCCTAAGCACGATAACCCGCGAGCTAAAACTCGGATACGGCGTTCTGAAAAATGACGGCGGCACAAGAGTAAACAGCGCGTCTGACGGCGGGATATATTACAGCGGTCAATGGCAAGAACAGAAAAACCGCAGCGTCATTGATTGGGATACCCTCATCAATGACGCTTGCAGTTTTATCGTAAACGCTCAACAACGCGCTCCGCTTATTACAAACGCCGCTACACCTCGCGGCAAATATCGAACGCGCCGCGTGTGGCGTCGCGTATGTCGCCTACTTCCGCGCAGTCACCCGCGAAGAATACGTCTGTAGCGGGAGCCGCCGCGTAAAAACTCCGCGCAAGGTCAGGCTGCGGCTTCATTCCCGCCGCCAGTAGCACGTAGTCCGCGGGGATAGTCAGCGCCGCGTCGTCCACCGCGAACGTTACGGTTTTTTCAGCAATTTGTGTAACTTTAGCGTTATAATTTATCACAACGCCGTATTGTTCGCACCATTCTAAGATTTTGTCGCCGCCGCCTAAGCCGCTCATATCCATTCCCAGTCCGTGGGTCGGCGCCATTTCGAGGACTGTGACCTTTTTGCCGTCTTTGGCAAGCTCAATCGCGCACTCTAAGCCCACCGCGCCCGCGCCTATTATAACCACGTTTGAAGCTTTGGGCAGGTCTGACGGCAGAACGTCCGGCGCCCACTTTGCCCGCTCCGCGCCCGGGATATTCGGGATTAGCGGCACCGCGCCGATTGTTACGATAAGCGTGTCGTAATTCCCCCGCGCTATCAGCTCCGGCGTAGCGTCCGTATTCGTTAGGATTGTCGCTTTTGAGTGCGCGGCGAAATTTTGCAGATAGCACAGATACTCGCGAATATCCTGCTTGAAGTCGGGCAGGGCGGCTTTCAGCACCTGACCGCCGATTTCCGCGTTCTTTTCGTAGAGCGTTACATCGTGACCGCGCTCGAGCAGCGTCTTGACCGCTTGTATACCCGCAGGACCGCCGCCGATTACCGCTACTTTCTTAGCTACGGGCGCTTTGGGAGCTTTCAGCTCGGGATATTGGCTCTGGAAACTCGCCATAGGGTTAACCGCGCAGGGACCGATAAAGCGGCCGTGCTTGTCAATTTTCAAGCACTGGCAACGCAGACAGGGCGTATGCTCCCATTCGCGTCCTGCGGCGTACTTGCGCGGCATCTCGGGGTCGGCAATCAGCGCGCGCATAAACGATACGAAATCAGCCTTGCCGCTTGCGATTATCTCCTCCGCCTGAGCGGGATTTTTTATGCCGCCGACTACGTTTATCAGCAAATCGGGGTATTTCTGCTTAATTATCCCGGCGCGTTCGACGTTCATCATCTGCGGGTACGAATACGGCGGAACCATCGGGCGCATACGCTCCGGCTTGCCCTGCGTATCGTGCAGGCCGCCGCTTACGAATAAAATGTCAATTTTGTCTTTTATGTAACCAACAAATTCGAGGATTTCCGGGAAATGCGCGAAGCCCTCCTCGTGTTCCTCACTTGACATTCGGTACTCAATCACCACGTCCTCACCGATTGCGGCGCGAACCGCGTCCAGAACCTCGCGGGCAAAACGCGAGCGGTTCTCAACGCTCCCGCCGTACTCGTCCGTGCGCTTATTAAAATAAGGCGAGAGGAACTGCGAGAGCAGGTTACCGTGCGCCCCGTGGAACTGCACGGTTTTCATACCGGCTTTAGCACAGCGTCCGGCCGCATCAGCGAATTTTTTGACCGTTTCCGCTATTTTTTCTTTGCTCATCTCGTGGCAGGGGACAGGCTCGCGCTTATCCTGTTTAGCGCGGACGAGTTCGGCCTCGGTGATGATTGCGCTCGGCCCCCAGCCGCGCGTCCCGGCGCTTGTACCGGGTAGATTGCCCTGTAACGCGCCGTTGTGGTTAATTTCAAGCTGCCCGATTGTGCCGTATTTGGCGCATTTTTCCGCGAAGTCAGCGAGCGTTGGTATAATGCTGTCGTTCGCAAGATTGACCTGCTCCGGCTCGTCGTAGGTTTCAGACGTATCAATCGAGCAGTTACCGACTGTCACGACGGCGATACCGCCCATAGCCTGCGGTCTGAAATACTCAAACGTCCGTTGCGTAAGATGACCGTTAGCGTCGCCGGTTCCGCCCGCGCCCGGAGTGGACTGACACAGGCGGTTCTTGTAGTACGCCCCGCGAACCTGAATAGGCGCGTACGCGTGCGGGTACTTCGTGTTGTAGCTCATAGTGTGTATCTCCTTTATGGTGTAGATGTTACTTTTTCAAAACTCAATTTCGCGACTTTTCGGTCTAAGCGGCGCACGTCAAGCACCCCGAGCATAGACCACAGCGCGATTGCAAGCCCCGCGAACATATACTGCGCGAACGCTGTCAGCACTACCGCCGCGAATAGTGCGGCAACGCAGGCGATTATTCGGTAGAACAAATCCCACTTAAAAACCCGGGCAATAAAAACGGTTTTTAATACGTGCGTAATTTTATCGTGCGTGATTGTGACATCAACGCTCTCGTCAAATTCGCGAAAGTTGCAAAGCGCGATTGTCACGTCAGAGTTACGCTCTGAAAGGGTTACACCCATTTTCCTTAAAGCTTCAAGCGTAAGAGCATAACCCTCGCGGGTCGGAGTGTTGCCGATTGGAGCGAGAGTAGACGCTCCGGCAAGTTTCAACAATACATCAGGGTTTTTTACATAGATACCGCTTTTTGCCAAGGCTCCCGCGCAGACATTAAAACCGGGGTTTTTGATAGGCACCGCGTCAGCTACGACTTTAAGCGGCTCAATAGCTTCAAGCGTAAGCGTACCGCCGTGGTTGATTGAACCGCGATATACTATATCGCCCGGCGATTTAATGACAAGCTCGCGCACCCCGGACAGCGCGGATTCGTCAACCTGTGAAACGCCGGAGGTTACCGCTCCGTCACGGTGGATTACGCTATTTGGCTCAATCGTAATTTGCGAAGCGTCAAGCGCAAACCGAGCTTGCAACTCACGCAACGTAACAAGCGACGCAATAACCGCGCTGGCGTGCAAATACGCCGCAATCAGCAAAAACGTCAGCGTAGCAAGCACCGTATGCGCTACGTGTAGCACGTGCATATGCGCGAAAACCACGGCAACCGTAGCCGCGACAGACAGCGCGAACACAGTAAATATAACAAGTCTAAACGCTTTCATCAGCTTGCGAAGCGGTCAAGGTCGCAATACTCGTCCCAGCCAAACTCGTTAGCGTCTTTGAAGCTAAACCCGAGGTATTTAGCGACTGACGGCCATTTTACCACAAAGCGCACTATGAAAAATCCGGCGACTACGCAGCACAGCATATATTTACCTCCGTCCTCCCGTCAATATGTACGCTAATTACGGAGCTACCCGCGCTGTCTGAAGTAAACTCCGTAGCTCCGTTTATAGTATAGCGGGTATCCGGCTTTAGACGTTCGATTGTTAGCGTTTGCAAACCCGCCGCCGCGCCGTTATATAGCACAAGCTCCAAATCATCGCCCTTGCTACAGGCTTTTGCGGGAACGACTTCGGGATAACTGCAACTTGCAAGCACAGGCCCCGTTTTCGCGGCTTCCGGCATACCGCGAAGGATTACGTCCGACCAGTAGCCCTTTTTGCAGAGCCGCGCAAACGCTAAGTACGCGCCCGTAAGACTGTTGACATTCTGAAATTTGAATGAACCCGGCTCCTTCGAGCGCGTCATTTGCATTTCTTCCGTTTTGCGTATTGCGTTAACCATTTCAGTATCCCCGTACTCCGCCGCAAGCATTGAGAGCGTCGCAATCTGTAGCGAGGGGTTCGGGGTAAAGGTGAACATATCAATCATCTTGTCCCAGGGAGTTTTCTTAACATATGCCGCGCCGTCGCGTATTTCAAGCTCGTGCTTGCGTACCATTGCGTAGCACCTGCGAGCCAGACCGGGGAAAATCGGGAGCCAGTGCAGGTAATTATGTACATCAGCCATAGGATTATACCCGAGCTGTGAAGCGGGCAAATGCCGCAGACCGTACTGGTACTGCCTCCGCAGTGCCATAGTGCCGTCAATCTCAATAAACTCCTGGCTCACGTTGTCGTAGAGTTCGTCCCAGAACTCCGCGCAGTGGTCTGTTCCGTGGTCGCGGTCGTACATCAGCATACCGAGCAAGCCGTAGGAGTTGCACATAGGAAAGGCCACGTGCGGCTCGCAGGGTATCAGCATATACGGATACTCGTGCTTGGCAAACTGGCGGTAAAGCACGTTGAATACGCCCTCGCTGTTATAGTCGTAGGTAGCGGCTTTATCTTTATGCGGCTTGAAGCGAATGGACGCGGGAGCCTCAAACTCCTTGTCGCCGTACTGGTCAGCGTAGCCCGCAACAACCGGCATCAGCCAGCCGGAGAGCATTACATTGCCCTTGACAACAGGGTCGGGATTAGTCGAGCCGTAGCCAGTAAGCGCCTCCTTAGCCCAATAGCCGCAGGTGCGCGGGTCAGCGTAGCCGTTGATTAGGAAGCGGTGCGCGTCTTTAAGATAACCCGTGAAATTCGGCAAATACTTTGCGTGCAGGAGCATTAACCCGTAGCCGAACGCCGATAACTGATAGCGGTATTCAGCCAAACCGCGAAGCCAGTCGAAGCCCGTGAAATCGCCGTCCTCGCGGTTTACGCAGGAGTCAAGCAGGAAGCGAGCGGCTTTGAGCTGTTCCGCGTCCAGTTCGTCCGCGTCGGTTGAAACTGACGCGGAGGTAACTGCGTCAAGCTCCGCGATTGCCTCGTCGAAGCTCGCTATGCGTTCAGCGCGGGCGGCGCTCATCTCTTTGTACATTTTGCGCGTCTGCCGCTCGAAGCCGCCGAAGAGTAGCACAGCTGAACCTAGCGCAATTATATAGCCCCACCAATGCAGTTCAAGCCACGCCGGAATCGTAACCTCCAAAGCCTCAAAAACCAAAAACTCTACGCCCGCAAGCAAGCCGCCGAGTGCGCCTAAAGCCCAGAAGCCAACTATCCCCGCAAGACTGCCATAAAAATCCTGTATCAGCATAGCCCGCTTTTTCCAAAGCCTAAAGCATACATACAGGCCAATCGCGATAGTAACAGGTCCACCGCAGGCCATAAACCCGCCGCCGGGTACTATTAAGCCGAAGCCGACCGCAATAAGCCGCGGACTTACGGCAAGCCCGCAGAGATACAGCACTATCGGCACAAGTCCGATTACGCAAAGTACCGCGTGAATACAGCGTGTACGTAGCCCGAGGGCTGTCATTCGTTTGCCGTTATAGCCGCGCTGCGGACCGGTTTCCTCAATGCGAGGGATATGCGCGAACCGCTGTGTGAGTAGTTCTACGTTAGTCATACGGAAACCTCCTCTTGCTTTATGTCATTGTAAGCAGCTCTCGCTTGACGAGCGTTTTTATCAGCTGAACTTTATACGCGTTAGCCTCGAAAGGTTTTGCGCCCTCTGCCGCCGCGATACCCGCCGCCTCCGCAAGCTCCGGCGTGATAGTTTTGCCATTTAGTAATTCCTCCGCTTTGAGCGCGATATAGGGCGTGGGAGCTACACCGCCGAGGCAGATGTGGTATTGGCTCCTGTCGCTGTTGACGGCAATCGCGAGGTTTATCACCGGGAAGTCTATGCTCTTGCGAAAGGCAAAACGCTTGTAACGTGAGTTTTTCGCAAAGTCGGTCAATGGGATTTGTATTTCTTTTAGCAATTCGCCGCGATTGAGAACGGTAGTAGTCAATACGCCAACGCCAAAGAAGTCGAGGTTACCAATAACCCGCCCGGTAGTAACGAACTTTGCGGTTAAAACGTTCAGCACAGGCGCAAGTTCACTTTGGTTGACCGCTATGCAGGTGCGTTTTTCCCCCGCGTCCGTATTAAAACCCGCGCCGCCGAATACCGAGTGATAGCGGTTATCGCCCATAATCGCAAAACACTGCCCGCCGCCTTTCCGCGAACAGTCGAAGCGGTTATTGAGCTTTCTAAAATACCAACAGCGCGGCAACTGACAAACGTTGCCGCCGATTGTAGTTGTTTCCCGAAGCGAGGGCGAGGAGGCGCTGCCCGCAGCCCGGGCGAGTATAGGCGCGTTTGCCTGTACAAGCGGGCTTCGCGCTATGTCCGCTAAGGTAGCTAAGGCACCGATTTTTAGCGTATCGCCGTCTAATGTGATATAGTCAAGCCCCGGGATTGATTTCAGATTGACGACAATTTTGGGATATTCGGGGAAAATGTTATCTTTCAGCGCGGGGAGCAAATCGCCGCCTCCGGCAATAGCCACCGCGCCGCCGCTTTTGACGAGTTCGGACGCCGTATCGAGCGAGTTTGCGTTGATATGGTTGAACGGTCTCATAATTTGCCCCCTTTCGCAAGCGCGGCAATCATTCGGTCGGGCGTTGCGGGAGGGTCTACCCACACCCCGGTCGCGTTGTGAATAGCCGTGATTATCAAATGCGAGTTTGCGAGATTATGCGAAATCCCCGACGCTCCGTAGGCTCCGTCCCCGGCTCGCGTTTCGAGTATGTCCTTGCTTACAAGCGGCACGTCAAGCGTTGTAGGACGGCGGTAGTCGAGCATATTAGCGTTCAGCTTAACGCCCGTAGCGGGGTCAAGTATGTACTCCTCGAGAAGCTGCGCCCCCTGCGAAAAGAATACTACCTGGTCAATCTGACTTTCAAGCGACGTGCGGCGTATGACTTTGCCAACGTCCGCTACCACGAGGTATTTCAAAATTTCGACTTCGCCCGTTTCAATGTCAACGGCGACTTCGCACCAGGACGTGTTCATTGTATCGAGCTTGCGCCCGAACTGCGTTGCCCAGGCGGACTTCGGCGAGTTTCCTCCGTAGTCGGCGGTAACGGTAGCGGTACAGGCCTGCGCTAGCGGAACGGAGATTTCCGGCTTCGCTTTAACAATTACACAGCCATTCATTAAATCTAAGTCCTCCGCGCTGTAACCCGCGAAGGGCGAGGGAGCTTTTGGAAACTCCATAGGTCCGAAGCGGCTCGTTGTGACTAAGGTGTCCGCGATTACGGCCTCCAAAATGCGCTTTTTGAGGAGGTTCGCGCACTCCTTGACAATCCAGCCGTGACCCGTTACTCCGTCAGAGCCTCCCGCCTCGTCTGTGTGTTCGGCGCGGTAGTCGTAGTCTACGACTATATCCTCAAAGTTCAGCCCGAGTTCCTCGGCGGCTATCATTGTAAAACACTCCGTACCAAACCACCCGGCTACGGGACCCTGCGTAGGAAAGTGTACAACGCCGCCGCGATATTCAAGCTTTGTAAAATACGACAAAAACGCGTGGCGCGGACACATCTGGTAGCGAAACGACGCGCCGTGAAGGCGTCCGTCCGGCAAACGTTTTGTCCCCGCCGCGTGCCAGTTCCAGTTCATCTCTTTCTTGCCTTCTTCAAGGCATTTTTCAAAGCTCGGCACAAGGTTTAAGTCGCGCTGTGAGTCGGGGCCGTGCAGGTTCAGACGGGCAATCTCCGTAGGGTCTTTACCGAATTTTTCCGCTATAAGATACAGCCCGACAGTTATCATATCCCAGGAGTACGGAACAAACTGCCCGCAGGTGTGCATAAAGCCGCGGTTAGAGTCAACCACGGTATAGAGCTGCGTGATATTCTCGCATTTTAGCGTATAGTACCCGTTCCAGTCGCGGTCGTAGACTGTCATTTCTGACGAATTAGGCGCGCCGTGGTCGATTAGACTGCTGTCGTCAACCGCCGTAATCAAGCCCTCGTTAGTAACGCCGAGCTTGACGTGAGCGCGGCGTTCGTTAACGCACATATCAAAATTTTCCTCGCGCGTATTACAGCAACGGACGGGGCGGCCGAGCTTTTTACTCAATAGCGGAGTAATCTCCTGCGCCATTCTTAAACCCCAGTCGCAGTATTTACCGCCCTGGAACACGCCCTCCTGTATTACGTTATCATTTGGCAAGCCGTACATTGTGGCTACCGCGCCCCTGCGTCCTACCGCGCCCTCTATGCGAAGCGTTTCGCCCGATTTGTAGGCGTTTTCAGTCCACCACGCTACGCTCGCCTGCGGATTAGGCAAGAGCGATACCACATCGTGGAGGTTTACGTCATATTCAAGCGTGAAGTCGGCGGCTTTCCAGCCCGCCTCCATATCGCCCTCGGTCTTGGTTGACCAGCCTACGTTGCCCTGTTTGCGCGGGTCGTCGGGGTAGTGCGTAGCCATCCACGCTATGCCGTCGGCGGTTGTCATAGGCGGTCCGTAAGTGCCGCTCTCGTCATATTCGGGGCCGCGAATTGCCGGAAGCGCGGGGTCGCTCCCCTTTTCAATATCAACGATAAAAGGCAACTGCTCCCAGTCGACTTTAAGCGCGTTCAAAGCCTCGTCGCAGAGACCCTCGCTTTCAGCGACGACGACAGCCGCGACTTCCGCGCCCTCGTGGTGAGCTTCATTTCGCAAATAGTCGCCGGCGGCGCCGCCAATCGGGTTTGGCGCTATGCCTTTGAAAATAGGGTCAGTCCAGAAGATTACGTCAACAACACCCGGTATTTTCAAGGCCTCGGAAAAATCAACGTTTAGCACCCTCGCGTGGGCATAGGGGCTTCGCAATATCTTAGCAAAGAGCATATCAGGCGCTATATAATCCGCGCCGAATTTTGCTACTCCCGTGGCAAGCGCGTAGGACGTAAGCCCCGGGATATTGGGCTTCCCGACAACTCTAAACTTTTCGCGTGTACCGTTCGCTCCAAGTAAATCAGCCATTTTCGCTCACCTCCGCCGCCATTAGTTTTACAGCCTCAAGAATAGCCTGCGAGTGACGCGGTTGCGTGCCGCAAATGCAGATGTTACCGCTTAATGCGTCATTTATCTCGTACTCCGTGGGCGTAGGGTTCCTGTCAAGCAAGGCCTTAGCGCTTACTAAAAAGCCCGGAGTGCAGTAGCCGCACTGCATAGCGTCCCACTTGCAGTATTGGTCAATGAGCGGCCTCCAGCGCGGGTTTACGGCTATTCCCTCTACCGTTTCGATAGATTTACCTTCGCACTCCGCCGCAAGCAGGTTGCACGAGAGCGCGGGTTTGCCGTTGATTATCACGGTACAGGAACCGCAAGCGCCTCTGTCGCACATCTCTTTCGCGCCGATTAGTCCGAGGTGGAATTGTAAAACCTGCTTCAGCGTTAAGTACGGCTCGATGATAAGCTCACAGGTTTTGCCGTTGACATTTAGCGTAATCGCCGCAGGGGCAACGCTGTCGGCGTGGTCTGCCGCGTAATGCTCCGATAGCTCGGAATACGTAAGAAACTGCCGCGAACACAGCGGACAGCTTACTACTTCAGGACGCAGCGGCATTGCCGCGAGAGCCGCCGCCGCCTGCTCGCTCGCGGATTGCAACGTGGCGCGCGTAGGTTGATTTGGCATAGCTTTCTCCCTTATCGTGGTATTGTTTAGTTGTACATAAGCGCAATCTGCCTGTCGCTGTTCCTCAATTCAGCGTTTTATTTGCAGGAAAAGTTCATCTCCCGCCGTAGGATTTGCGATAGTCGTTTCGTCATTGTAGACAAGCGTTTTTTCGCCGTCAATGATTTTTTGTGTCAGCTTGTAACGCGGTTTTTCCTGCGTATAGTACGGAATGAAACAGAGCGGCTTGCCGAGTTTCTTAACGGTAATCTGACCGCGCCACATACCCGCCGGAATGGCGATAATGCCGGGACAGTCGAGTTTGACGGCTTCCAAACGCTCCGGGTCGTCTCCGAGCATAATCTCAATTTCCGCGTCGAAGCTCTCCCACGGTTCCACAACATCGCAGCCGGAGAACCAGAGGAACTCCGCAATCTGTCCGTTCGATACAGGCTCGGGGTCGCCCAAGGTACAGGGTTTAGTGATAATATTGAAGCTGAACTGCTGTCCGTAACCCTCCATATCCTCTAAACCTTTGAACACACAGCGCGGGCTCATAATAGCGTCGCTTATTTTATGATAGTCCTTGCGAAGCTCCTGTACGCAGTAGGCGTACTTCCCGGCGGTTGAAGCGTTATCGTAATACGGCTGCATAGCTTTGCGAACGTCCTCGTCCGTCTGACTTGAATCGGTAAAACAGGCTCCGCAGAAAAAGCACTCTATAGTAGGGTCCTTAACGCAGATACGCGCTCCGTCGCGCTCGTAAACCCAGTATTCCTTGCCCTCCGTGTCGTTTTTGGGGTACACGCGCCCGTTTTCCTTGCCGACATACGTGAGCATAGTATTCAGCCCGCGTTTAACCTTTTTGAAGTATACCGGACTGTGGAAAACCCCCGCCGGAGCCTTGACAATGCTAGGCCTAGTGATGTGATAAATCTCCATATGCTGCGCGGAGTCGCCGATACAGTAGCCGATTTCAAACTCCGCCTCGAAGATTTTGTCAAGCTCCGCGCCGGTGAATACGAAATAGTTGTCGCAACCGTCGTGAACGTGAGGTATGTCCATCATACCGACTTCCGTAGCCACCAGGAAGCCCTGACCAAACGGTACGCCTTTTATGACTTCGTCGGAATTGAAAAACGTCATACGCGGGTGAGTATAACCGTACCAGTTGTCCTTGTTGTGGAGCTTCTCAAAGGGAATAAACTGCTTGTCGAATGTACTCATAGCTTCTCCTTTTATGGTTTTATTTGCCGCAGTATAGCACCGTATGCTCATTATAACAGTCTGTATTGTATTTGTCAATAGCAATTTGTTATGTGTTTGGTTGATTTTTAGGGGTTTCTACAAATCGGTTCCCTGTGAGGGCGTATGCGTGGCTCCGTCCTCGTCCAAACTTCTCGCTTGACAATTCTCCGCAGTTTGTGGTACAATAGACAAGAGGTGGAGTTTTGAAAATTACGATTAACCGCGCCGACCCGTTTGACGACACTATGGCAACCGCAATTTTTCACCACAAGGACTGGGCGGGCGACTGGATACTTGAAACCATAAATACTGCCGTTGCCGATGGCGGGGGTTCGCTGTGGTTAGAGGAACTTTTGGAACTTAATACGCAGCAAATCGTTATTCCGCAGTCTGACGCGCGCTATGTCAAGCTTGATATTTACGCAATCGCCGTCAATAACGGGCGTAGAGTTTATGTAAATGTGGAAATTCAGCTTGAGAACACTATCATAATGACCGACCGTTCCTTTCTGCACCTTGCTGATATTCTGAACCGCTATTCGCAGGATTTGAAGGGCGCTTCAACCGTCGATTTTTACAAGGGCTTTCCGTATCTGATTGCGATAAATCTTTTGGATTATGTGATACCGGAGATTAGCGGCGATGTTCACGAAGTGATAAAACTCTGCGACGTGAACACCGGTAAACCCGCGACCGATAAAGTTGAAATTCACAATATTCAGCTTCCGCAACTTACGAGTGAAAATTTCGACCC
>JAISJH010000034.1 GCA_031261635.1 Oscillospiraceae bacterium | reverse complement strand
TCAACCCTGGATTGCTTCGCCGCATAACATTCACTACGTATCGCAAGTGCGGTGGCGGCTTCGCAAAGACGGGCTGGGCGAAGCCCAGCCCTGTCCCGGCGCAATGCGCCGGGACGGTGAACGTGGGTTACGCCGCGCACGGCGCGGGGAATCCACTCCGTCGCCCACCCCCGTCCCGGCGCCGTGCGCCGTCTTTGCGAGCGCCGCCGCACTTACGATACGTAGGACGTATAGGCGCGCGGCAATCCAGTGCCGCAGTCCGCAGATACGTATGTTTTCCCCCCGGCACTGGATTGCTTCGCACCTGTAACGCCCTACGTATCGCAGGCGTAGCGGTGCTTCGCAATGACGGGCTGGGCTTCACCCTCGCCCCCGCACACAAGGGCGGGTTTGAAACCCGCCCCTACGTAAGCCCCGTCCAAGCCCTCCAAAGCCCCCCTCTTTAGAGGGGGGAAGCCGCCCGCAGGCGGCGGGGTGGTTCCCCCGCAGGGCGCAACCCCCGTCCAAACCCAAAAAAGCCCCCCTCTTTAGAGGGGGGTGCCGCCTCAGCGGCGGGGGGTGTCCCCCGTCTCTGATATTTGATATTTGATAACTGTTATTTATCCAACGCCATCGTCGCATACGCGTTTAGGTCGCTTCCGGCAACATTTCCCGCTTGGTACTCGTAGTAGGCCTGGCAGCCTATCATTGCGGCGTTGTCGGCGCAGAGGGGTAGCGGCGGCATAACGAGGCGCAGCTTGCGCTGTTCGCAGCCTTGTTTTAGCCTTGCGCGTATTGTGGAGTTTGCGGCTACTCCCCCCGCTACTGCTATAGTGCCGTAGCCGTAGCGTTCGGCGGCGCTGAACAGGCGCGGTAGGAGCGCGTCGCTCACGGCGTTTGTCAGAGCCTGCGCGAGCGCGGGCTTGTCGTAGTCCTCATTTTTCTGCTCGAAGTTGTGAACGAGGTTCACTACCGTGGTTTTTACGCCGGAAAAGGAAAAATCAAACTCCCTGCCGTCTACTTTGGCAATGGGGAGGCGAAATTTTTCGAGCCGCTCCCGCGAAATCGCCTCGCTACTCGCAAGCCTGTCAATCGCGGGGCCTCCCGGATAGCCTAAGCCCATAATCCGCGCGGCCTTGTCAAAGCACTCTCCGGCGGCGTCGTCGCGGGTCGTGCCGATAATTTCAAAGTCGGTATAACCCTTGACCGCGGCAATCAGCGAGTGTCCGCCGGAGACGACGAGGCAGAGGAACGGCGGCTCAAGCCCCGGTTCCGCGATGTAATTCGCCGCGATATGCCCGCGAATATGGTGAACGGGGATAAGCGGCAAATCAAGCCCGAGAGCAAGCGATTTCGCGAAATTAACCCCGACGAGCAGCGCGCCAATCAAGCCCGGCGCGTAGGTAACGGCAACAGCGTCAAGGTCATTTTTATTAAGCCCGGTTTTAACAAACGCGTTCTCCGTCAAGCCGCGTATAACCTCAATATGCTTGCGCGAAGCGATTTCCGGCACAACGCCGCCGTATTTAGCGTGAAAACCGACCTGCGAAAAAATCTCGTCGCACAACACAGTACGACCGCCGCGTGTAATAGCCACGGCAGTCTCGTCACAACTAGATTCGATTGATAAAATAACCATAACTATTCCAGAGTGCAGATATCAAATATCAAATATCAGAGACGGAGGCGCAAGACTTCAGCCCCCGTCTCTGATATTTGATATTTGATATCTGTTAACTGTATTACTGTTAACTGTATTAAAGGTCGTCGAAGTCGCCGAGGTCGTCGAAATCGGCGAAGTCCTTGTGTCCGCAACGCTCCTTGTGTTTGCAAAAAGCCGTCTTGATTTCCGGCAGCGCCTTGCTTATCTTTTCCCAGAACACCATAATAAGCGAAATGACAGTAATGATAGCAAGGATAGTGGAAATAATGTTGAGTACCGCTAAAACGCCGTCCAGCGCGCCGGTTTTTTTCTCTTGCATAATCGGAAACCTCCATAGTATTGTTTAGTTGATTGTTATATTCTACACCATTTGCCCGCATATTGCAAGCGTAATTTGTAGAATTATGGCTTGTGGGCGTACGGGGGGTGTGACCGCCCTATTTCTTATTCTTTTCTTTGTGCTTTGACTCCTTACCCCCGAAAGCCAGCGTATAGCCGAGGCCTACGCATACGCCGCCTACTATGTTGCCGAGCGTTACCGGGAGGAGGTTGTTCAGCAGGAAATTGCCCCAGGTCAGGCCGTCCGCGCTCAGGCCGTAGACGTTCAGCGCGAACAGGCCGGACGGTACGTAGTACATATTAGCGACGCTGTGTTCAAAGCCCGATACTACGAACATCATTATCGGGAAAAACAGCCCGATTATTTTACCCGGCGCGGAGCTTGCCCCGGACGCTATCCAGACAGCTATACAGACGAGGAAGTTACAGAGTATACCGCGTATGAAGGCATCGCCGAACGCGAGGTTTGCCTTGCCCGCCGCGATTGATACAGCCGATTCCGCAAGCCCGTTGCCGAATAGCGAAAACGTGTGTCCGTATACCGCAAGCGCGGCTATCAGCACCGAGCCTATAAAGTTGCCTATGTAGACGATGACCCAGTTTTTCAGCATACCACCGAATGTGGCCTTCCTGTGAACGA
>JAISJH010000005.1 GCA_031261635.1 Oscillospiraceae bacterium | reverse complement strand
CGTGTAATTTATATCGCGATAAGCCCGCGGGCGACCACAGGTCGCCCCTACACGGCGGGTGCAACCCGCAGCGTGTCCCCGCAACCCCCGTCCAAACTCTCGTCTCTGATATTTGATATTTGATAACTGTTATTTAATTACCTAAACTCTAACAGCTTCTGCTTCAATTCGCCCTCTATGCGCGTTAGTTCGCCCTCCGCGCTTCGGCGTTTTTCCGCGCCCTCTACCTGGATTTGGCGTACTTCGTCTAAGGTTTGGATTAGCTTTTCGTTTGTGTGCTGTAGGGTTTCTAAATCTACTATGCCGCGCTCATTTTCCCTTGCTACGTCTATTGAGCCTTGGTGTAGCATTTCAGCGTTTTTCTTTAGTAGTTCGTTTGTGAAGTCCGTCACTCCGCGCTGTGCCTGCAAGGCCGCCTCGGTGTTGCCCAGCGAGAGCGCAAGTACCATCTGCGATTTCCACAGCGGGATTGTCTGCGTCAGGCTCGACTGGATTTTTTCAATCATCGTCGTGTCGTTATTCTGGATAATGCGGATTTGCGGAGCCATTTGCAGGGAGATTGTGCGCGTGAGTTCGAGGTCGTAAAGCTTTTTGTCAAAACGCGTCAGTTGGTCGGCGAAATCCTTAGCCGCCTGTGCGTCCTCCGCTAGACCGCTCGCGGTGGCCTTAGCCTGCAACGCGGGGAGGTCGCCGGTACGCGCCGCCTCGAGCGCTTCCTTGCCCGCCGCGATGTATAGCGTTAGCTCTTTGAAATGTTTAAGGTTCAGGTCGTACATACTGTCAAGCGTCGCGGTGTCTTTTAGCAGTAGCCGCTGGTGGTCCTCGAGCTTTTCGCTGATTTTGACTACGTTAACCTCGGCTTTGTCGTAGCGAATTTTGAGGTCCTGTATTTTAGACTTTGCCGACTTGAACAGGGACTTCTTGCCCGCGCCGTTGAAATCGAGACCTTTCAGCTCGCCTACTAAACCCGCGAGCGAGTCGCCGATTGCGCCCATATCCTTAGTACGGACATTGGCAAGCGCGGAGGCGGAGAAATCGGAAATTTTCTCCTGCGGCGCGGAACCGTACTGGAGAACGGTAGTGGTGTCCCTAAAATTCAGCGAGGATTTAATCTTGTCAATCTCAGCGCGGTCGGCCGGGGTAAGCTCAGTCTGCGCAACAGGCGCGGCAAGGGCGGTGATATCGTTCATAGGTCGTTTTCTCCTTATTATAAGAGGCTGTAATCAAAAGGTGAGGATTCAAGAGTTCGTCATTGCGAGCGCCGCGCGGCTTACGATACGCAGGGTGTTACAGGCGCGAAGCAATCCAGTGCCGGGGGCGTAACATACGTATCTATGGACTGCGGCACTGGATTGCTTCGCCGGGTTCACTGGTACGTATGTTGAGTTTTCCGCGGCTCGCAAAGACGGCGCGCCGCGCCGGGACGTAGGACGGTGGACGTAGGACGGTGGACGTAGGACGTGGGACGTGGGACGTGGGTTTGGACGAGGGTTACTGGGCTTGGATTGCTTCGCGCGGCTCGCAATGACGGTGCGCCGGGACGTTGGACGTGGGACGGAGGACGTAGGACGTGGACGGTGGTTCCCCGCGCGGTGCGCGGACGCAACCAAACGTCCAAACCCCGTAATTGTCAATTATCAATTATCAATTGTCAATTGCCCAACCCTCCGTCTCTGATATTTGATATTTGATAACTGTTAACTGCTATCTGCTAACTGTTATCTGTTATAACGAATGAAGGTACTTGTCCTGTTCCGGGGTCAGTATATCCACGGAGAGGCCGAGGGTGCGGAGCTTTGCGGTGGCTGTGCGCTTGTCTATTTCCTCCGGAACGGGGATTAACGCCGGTTTGAAGTCGATGTTAGCGTTATTGAGCGCGAGGTATTCGGCGGAGAGCGCCTGGATTGCGAAAGACATATCCATAATCTCGGCGGGGTGACCGTCGCCGCAGGCTAGGTTTACGAGCCGCCCCTCGCCGAGAACGTAGAGGGTGTTGCCGTTTTGCAGGGTGTAGCCTATGATGTTGTTTCGCGCTTCCTCCGCGCGCATAGCTATAGCGCGAAGCCCCGCCATATCGACTTCGACGTCGAAATGCCCGGCGTTAGAGAGGATAGCCCCGTTTTTCATAGCCTTGAAGTGGCGCTCGGTAATGACCCCGGCGCAGCCTGTTACGGTTACGAAGTAGTCGCCAATCGGCGCGGCTTCGTCCATAGTAACGGCGTGGAAGCCGTCCATATGCGCCTCGAGAGCTTTTACCGGGTCGATTTCAGTGACGTACACGTCCGCGCCCAGTCCCTTTGCGCGAAGCGCTACGCCCTTGCCGCACCAGCCGTAGCCCGCTACGACGACTTTTTTACCCGCTACAATCAGGTTCGTAGTGCGGTTAATGCCGTCCCAGACGGACTGCCCGGTTCCGTAGCGGTTGTCGAAAAGGTACTTGCACTGCGCGTTATTGACTGCTATGACAGGGTAGCGGAGTTTGCCCTCGTCCGCGAGCGCGGCGACACGGTGGATACCGGTAGTGGTTTCCTCGCAGCCTCCGCGAACTTTTGTAAGGAGGTGGGCAAATTCGCCGTGCATAAGCTGTAAGAGGTCAGCTCCGTCGTCAATGATAATGTCGGGGCCGATTTTCAGTATCGAGCGCAGGTCGGAAAAATACTCCTCCTCGGTACAGCCGTGAGTAGCGAAGATATGGATACCGTTAGCGGCAAGGGCGGCGGCAACGTCGTCCTGCGTAGAGAGCGGATTGCTTCCCGACGCGTAAACGTCCGCCCCCCCCGCCTGAAGCAACAGGCAAAGCCGCGCGGTCTTAGCCTCCATATGAACGGACAGGGCGACCTTCAGGCCCTTAAACGGCAGGTCGCGTACAAAATCGCGCTCGATTTCCGCAAGCAGCGGCATATTCATACGTACCCAGTCAATCTTGCGCTGCCCCGACGGGGCAAGGGTTGCGTCGTGTATGCGGGTCTGTGTCATAATTATTATCTCCTGTTTATTATTTTAAGCGTACAGTTCCGGAACCAAATCCGGGTTATCAAGATAGTACCCCAACGGTCTGTCTACCAATTCCAGTTCTTCCGGCAAATACGCCGGTTCGGCGTAGGGGATACCTCTTTCACCGCAAAATTCAACCATATAGGCCTCATTCGGTCTTGTAAAAACACAAATTACCGTACCGACTGTGCCGACAGGAACATTTTCCTTTACAACAAGCGGCTTAACAACATCTAAATCAAAAAATTTCATATTCGCTCCTTTCTTATAGAACATACGCTGTAGTCATTCGCGGTTTTTCCGAGCCGTTATCAATTTGCCAGCCTGTTCTGACCATTGCTATTTTACCGTTTGCCCCGTATACCGGCATATCTACACGGTATCGTCTGCCATATTTGAACGGCTCCATTTCTACAGCTTCAAAATACGGAAGGTTATGCCATATCTGTTCGATTAGCAAATGGGCGTTGCTTAAATTAAAACCTAAGGCACTTTGAAACACAAGGGCTTTATCCGCTCCTCCATTGACGCTGTGCGGGTCAAGCGAATATTTTGTCAATTTTTCCGGCAAAATGACCGCCTTCTCATAATTCGGCAGTAACATCATCGTCCCCAACATCAACCGCAACAACCGGGGCGGCGTAGTATTCCCTCTCGAAATCTTTCATAAACTCTACCAGCGCCTTTGCGCCCTCTACTGGCATTGCGTTGTACATTGAGGCTCGCATACCTCCTACTTTGCGGTGTCCCGCCAGGTTTACCAGGCCTTTCGCCTCCGCTTCCTTTACGAATTTTTTGTCGGTCTCCGGGTCGCCTGTTACGAAGGGGATATTCATATAACTGCGGTCCTTGGGGTTCACGGGGTTAGAAAAGAGGTCAGAGTTATCTAGGAAGTCGTAGAGCAGCTCGGAGCGTTCGCGCTTCAGCTGTTCCATTCCGGCTATGCCGCCGTTGTCTTTCACCCATTTCGCTACTAAACCCATTAAGTATATCGACCAGCAGGGCGGAGTATTGTGCATAGAGTCGCCCTTTATAAGCGTCGCGTAATCAAGCATAGCGGGAGTATACGGCAAGGCCTTCCCCGCGAGGTCTTTTCGCACAATCACGAGTGTCACTCCGGCGGGAGCCATATTTTTCTGCGCTCCCGCGTATATCACGGCGTAGCGCGAAACGTCTACCTCACGCGTCAGCATATTGCTTGACATATCGGCTACGAGCGGCACTTTGCCTGTATCGGGAATATACTTCCACTCGCTGCCGTAAATCGTGTTATTCGCGCAGTAGTGAAAATAGCCCGCCCCGGGGTCTAAGGTAAGCGCGTTCTGCTTCGGGATATAGGTGAATTTAGTGTTCTCGGAAGTCCCGGCAAGGTTAATTTTGCCGTACTTCTGCGCCTCTTTATAGGCAAGCCCGGAAAAGTTGCCGGTTACGGCGTAGTCCGCGACGCCCGTCCCGCCGATTAGGTTTAGCGGAACCGCCGCGAACTGCGTCGTAGCTCCGCCCTGTAAAAAAAGCGTTTCGTGAGTATCGGGGATTTTCAGCAGGTCGATAATAGACTGCTTTGTTTCCTCAAAAATATCAATAAAAACCTTGCTTCTGTGGGACATCTCCATTACGGACTGCCCCGAACCTTTGTAGTCAAGAATATCCGCGCCCGCCGCCGAGAGCGCCTCCTTCGGGAGCATTGACGGTCCCGCGGAAAAATTATATACAGTATTAGCCATTAGACTGCCGCCTCTCTTTCTAGCTGTGTAATTAGCTACAAGTATAACACTTTTATATGTGATTGTCAACAGTTAGCAGCTAACAGTTATCAAATATCAAATATCAAAGACGTTTGGCTTGGACGGAGGTTATGACAATTGACAATTGATAATTGACAATTATGGGGGTTTGGACGAGGGTTGCGGGTCGTGCAATAAACGTAGGGGCGGGTTTCAAACCCGCCCTCCCCCGTCCCGGCGCCGTGCGCCGTCATTGCGAGCCGTGCGAAGCAATCCAAGCCCAGTACCCCCGTCCAACCACCGTAACCTTCGTCCAAACCCCCGTATCGGCGAAGCGCCCGCCCCCGTCATTGCGAAGCACCGGTACGCCCGCGATACGTAGGGCGTTACAGGTGCGAAGCAATCCAGTGCCGGGGGGAAAACATACGTCTTGCGTATCGTAGAGGTACTACGTCAACCCTGGATTGCTTCGCCGCATTTCATTAGTACGTATCGCAAGTGCGGTGGCGGCTTCGCAAAGACGGGCAGGGCTACGCCCAGCCCTGTTCCGGCGCTTTGCGCCGGAACGGTGGACGGGGCTACGTCCGCGCACGGCGCGTGGAGGGCG
>JAISJH010000086.1 GCA_031261635.1 Oscillospiraceae bacterium | reverse complement strand
AAAGGTTACAAACAACTAGCCGAACGCTTCAAAATCGTTCGGGGTTACAGCGATAAGGAGGTAGAGGATATGACAACAGCAAACACAGCAAAGGCTTCGCCGCTCGAGAGCTATATGACTATCGAAGAATGGCGCGAAGTGGGTCGCGAACAAGGGCGTGAGCAGGGACGTGAGCAGGGACGACAAGAGATAACTCGCACGGCTGTTATCAAAATGAAGCGTGAAAAAGCCCCCGATGATTTTATAGCTCGCGTGTTCGACTTACCTATTGAACAAGTGCAGGCGATTCACGCGTAGCTTTTGCGCTGGTGATGATTAGCTTATAGACCTACAGGCGCGGACATATTCCGCGCCTGTTGTTATTGCTGTCTGTGTCAACTCTAAACGTGGCGGGGGATATTTGGAACTAGCTTCGAACACGACAACACAATCTCGCTCGCGGCTTCGCAATGACGGGCTGGTCTTGCCCCGCCTCTACGGTCTACGCTTCCACTCGTTTCAAGGTTGTAAACCTCGGCAGCGAGTTCAGCAGCGGGCGCACCGGTTCGCCTTGTATTAGCGGTAGCAGGTAGTCTATGAAGCCGTCGTTTATGTGGTTGCCTTTTTCGTTTATCCATTCGTCGGGGAATTTTTTTTCTTTATTGGCTATTTCAAACAGGGGGACGAGCATTGTTTTGCAGTGGTAATCTTTGCTTAGGGGGTCGCGTCTGAACGCTACCGTTTTGCCGGTTTCGCCCTCTAAGGCCGCTTGAACGGCTATTCTCCCCGCGAGTTCCGCTTCCTGTAGGTCTGTCAGTGACGCGCAGTGCGCCGCGCAACGCTGTAGCAGGCTTAGTTCCACTCCGCGCACCTTTGCGTTGGTTTCGCCGCGCAGGATTGTCGCTAAAAGGTTCGCTACGCCGCCGAGCTGCGAATGTCCGAAGTTGTCAAGATAATTCGACCCCGCGTTATTCGCGAGCGGGATACCGTTCTCGTCGCTAATCCCCTCGGATACCACTATCAGCAGGCCGCCCTGCTGATTATACAGCTCTGTGGACTCGTCTATAAAATCCGCGAGCGAAAAGGGGCGTTCGGGGAGGTAGATTAAATCGGGACCCTCGCCGAATTTCGACGCCAGCGCCGCCGACGCGGTTAGCCAGCCCGCGTTGCGCCCCATTGCCTCCACGACCGTGATTGTGCGCTTTTCGTAGACGCGGCAGTCCTTGTAGATTTCGAGCATACTCGTCGCTATGTACTTCGCCGCGCTTCCGTAGCCGGGGCAATGGTCTGTTTCCGCGAGGTCGTTGTCGATTGTTTTGGGTATCCCGAGAACCTGACACTCGTATCCAACCCGCGTGAAATAACGCGAGATTTTTTCGCAGGTATCCATACTGTCGTTGCCGCCGATGTAGAAAAAATAGCGGCAGTTGTACTTTCGGAAAATCTCGAGAATTGTGATGTAGTCCGTTTCGTCGTCGTCGGGGTCGCGAAGCTTATGGCGGCAGGAACCAAGCGCCGACGAGGGAGTATAGGGCAAAAGTTCAAGCTCCTCCCGGTCCTCCGCGTCAAGGTCGTAGAGGTCGTCAATAAGTATCCCTGCTATGCCGTGGTGCGCGCCGAGAACGCGGGTGATTTCGGGGTTTTCAAAGCCCTCGGAGATTGCCCCGTAGAGACTTGCGTTAATAGCCGAGGTCGGACCGCCCGACTGACCGATAATCATAGAGCCTTTCATTTTGCTGAACCCTCCCAGAATTGTGATTATATACAAATAGCTATTATTAGTATACCACAATGTGACGATTATTGCAAGAGGAGTTTTTTTCAGTTAACAGATAAATTCAGTTAACAGTTATCAAATATCAAATATCAGAGACGGAGGTTTGGACGAGGGGTGCGCCCTGCGGGGGAAACCACCCCGCCGCTGCGGCGGCACCCCTCCCAAGAGGGGAATGGGGTTTGACAATTGATAATGAATAATGAATAATTACGAGGGCTTGGACGTGGGTTGCGCCCTGCGGGGGAAACCACCCCGCCGCTGCGGCGGCACCCCTCCACAGAGGGGATAAGGACGAGGGTGGGGACGGGGATAACGAGGACGCAAGCCCACCGCGCGTAACTCTCGTCCAACCCCTATCCCCTCTGTGGAGGGGTGCCGCCCGCAGGCGGCGGGGTGGTCTCCCGCGCCGTGCGCGACGTAACCCCGTCCACCGTCCCGGCGCAGTGCGCCGGGACAGGGCTGGGCGTCGCCCAGCCCGTCATTGCGAGTGCCGCCGCACTTGCGATACGTAGGGCGTACAGGCGCGCGGCAATCCAGTGCCGGGGGCGTAACATACGTATGTTCCTCTCCCGGCACTGGATTGCTTCGCACCTGTAACCTTGTACGTATCTCAAGCCTTGCGGTGCTTCGCAATGACGGGCAGGGCGTTGCCCTGCCCCCACTCCGGCGCACCGCGTCGGTGTGGATACCTCGCACCCTCCCCTATGCCCCAGTTGCCACCCAAATTTTTCCATAAACGCCAATAACTGGGAAATCTCTTGCGGGATTTCCCAGTTATTGCTACTCTTGGAAACTTTTTTTCACTTTTTTCACTTTTTTGCTAAAAAACGCTTGCAATTTGTCGTAGAAGTGTGCTATACTAATAATCGCCGACATATAACAGTTTCGGCTCACGCGAGGGTGGTGAGACACCCCCGCAGATAAGCAGGACAAATCGGGTGTCCCACTAAGCAGTCTACTCTCTGCACCGCTTCCCATTATAGCACGTTTTCCTTGTCATTTTCAAGGGGAATATGCGGGCGGCGGCTGTGGATTTAGGCGGTGCGGGGGGTTCCTCCCTGCGCCGCTATTGTTATTTGCTCGGCACGCGGGTATTTGCGCGGGGAGCGGGTTTTTTAAGGAACCCGCCTCCGCCGGGACGGCGTGCCGGGCGCGGTGAACAAAATTTTATTGAGGAGGAACATAAAATGTTCACCAGACACAGCAAGCAAATCCTGTCCTTTGCACTCGGCGCGGTATTCACATTAGGCATAGTTTTCCTATCCGTGCCGTCGCTGGCGGCGAGCACTACGCAAATGATTTCCGTAATATTCAGCGATATGAAGTTAATAATCGACGGCAAACAGTACACGCCAAAGGACAGCAGCGGCGGCGAAATTAAACCTTTGGTCTACAACGGCACAACGTACCTGCCGCTAAAAGCGGTAGCAGAGGCCTTCGGCAGAGTTGCGGCGTGGGATAGTGTAACGCAGAGTGCGATAATAGAAAGAGCCACTCCTCTAAACCCGCTATTGAAAGACTTGAAACCGTCAAATATGTCTGTACATTACAATTACAATGAGCCGGTTTTCGAGTTTATGAGGGACAGCTTCGGAAATGCGTACAGGGATTGTATTGGTCTCATTACCAATTATTATCAACCCAACTATATCGAGTATTTTTTAGATAAACAATATTCTACTCTTGAATTGACTATTGTTCCTAATGAAATTTTTGATACTAGCATTGTTGATAACGTTTATATAGATGGCGACGGTAAAACTCTTTGGAAATCAGACCCGATATCGTATAAAACACGTCCGCAAACTATAATAGTAGACGTTTCAGGACAAGAATACCTTAGAATTTCGACAGGCGGACACGAAGGCAAAGTTACAGATAGTTTAATAATCCTCGGCAACGCAACATTATCATAAGGCAACGTAGGGGCGGGTTTCAAACCCGCCCTTGTGCGTTGTCCGCGCCGTGCGCGGACTGCGCCGTGCGGCGCGGGGCAGGGCTTCGCCCTGCCCGTGGTGCGCCCTCGGCGCACCGTCATTGCGAGCGCCGCCGCACTTGCGATATGTAGGACGTACAGGCGCGCGGCAATCCAGTGCCGGGAGCATAACATCCGTTTGTTTCGCTCGCGGCACTGGATTGCTTCGCACCTGTAACCTTGTACGTATCGCGGGCTTACCGGTGCTTCGCAAAGACGGCGCACCGCGCCGGGACGGTGGACGTAGGACGGTGGACGGGGCAGGACGTGGGTGCTGGGCTTGGATTGCTTCGCACGGCTCGCAATGACGGGCAGGGCGTTGCCCTGCCCTGTCCCGGCGCATTGCGCCGGGACGGGGGACGGGGTTACGTCCGCGCGGCGGGGAAACCACCCCGCCCCTGCGGGGGCACCCCTCCACAGAGGGGATGGGGTTTGGACGTGGATTACGGGGCTTAGAAAGCTTCGCGCGGCTCGCAATGACGGTGCGCCGGGACGGTGGACGTAGGACGTGGGTCACCCTGCGGGAATACGCGTCCCCGCAACCAACGTTCAAACCCCCGTCCTCATCCCCTCTGTGGAGGGGTGCCGCCCGCAGGCGGCGGGGTGGTTTCCCGCGCCGTGCGCGGACGCGCCCTAATTATCAATTGTCCATTATCAATTATCAATTATCAATTATCAATTGTCATAACCCTCGTCTCTGATATTTGATATTTGATAACCGTTATTTGCTATCTGTTAACTGTCACTTGACAAGTTGGCGGTTTTGTGTTACACTATTTATATAATTTGGTTAATTGTGAGGGGTGGTTTGATGTCTATTGGCGCTTCCGCGGAAGATTATCTTGAAACTATACTGCTTTTGTCGCGCAAGACCGGGTCTGTGCGTTCGATAGATATTGTCGGCGAAATGGGTTTTTCCAAGCCCAGCGTCAGCGTGGCGATGAAAAAGCTTCGCGACGACAAGCTTATTGAGATGGCTCCCGACGGCTACATCACGCTCACGGAGCGGGGCGAGGCGACCGCCGCGCGGGTGTACGACCGCCATTCGACTATTTACGACTGGCTCACGGCAAACGGCGTCAGCGACAGCCAGGCCGCGCTTGACGCCTGCCGAATGGAGCATATTATCAGCGAGGAAACGTTTGTTGTGATAAAAAAGCTTGCCGAACGGCGGTAGGCTTTGTGCAAAACTACAAATCTTACTGAAAGCGTAAGTTTTCGCTTTTACCCTCTTGACAAGTTGTGAACATTGTGTTAATATAGATAGCGGTTAGGCAAATCTAACCGCTAATATTTATCCCGCGGTTAGTCTACGCTAATATTTTCGATTGGAGGAGCATATTATGCCTTTAACTATGGCGAAAGCCGGTGAGCGCAATTCCGTCAAAAAGGTCGGCGGCAAGGCTGAAACCCGGCAATTTCTTGAAAACCTCGGGTTCGTTCCGGGAAGTTTAATCACGGTGATTACGGAAATCAGCGGCAACGTGATTGTTAACGTCAAAGAATCGCGCGTCGCAATCAGCCGCGAAATGGCAGGCAAGATAATGGTGTAAAATTTTCGACAAAATTTTGAAAGGAAAATAAAAATGCAGACACTTAAAACAGCAAAGCCGGGTGAGACATTCCGCGTTGTAAAAATCAACGGCGCGGGCGCGCTAAAACACCGTATAATGGAAATGGGGATAACGAACGGCGTGGAGCTATACGTTCGCAAAGTCGCGCCGCTCGGCGACCCCGTGGAAATAACCGTTCGCGGCTACGAATTATCACTGCGAAAAGCTGATGCGGAGCTTATTGAGATTGCGTAATTTTTTTGGCGGTGAGTTAGTCGCGACTAAGCGCGGCTAAATGAGAAAAGAGAAACAATTTCAACCAGCAAAAGGCTACGAGGTAAAATGTCAAACAATTCCGCTAATTAAAACGGCGGTAAAAAAGCAGTAAAAAAAGGAGAATGAAATGGCTATTACTATTGCGCTTGCCGGGAATCCTAATAGCGGCAAGACCACGCTTTTTAACGCGCTTACGGGGTCAAATCAATTTGTCGGGAACTGGCCGGGCGTTACCGTTGAGAAAAAAGAGGGTAAATTAAAAGGGCATAAAGACGTTTCCGTTATGGATTTACCGGGGATTTATTCGCTCTCGCCGTACACGCTCGAGGAAGTTGTGTCGCGGAATTATTTAATTGACGAAAAGCCCGACGCGATTTTGAATATTATCGACGGTACGAATTTGGAGCGGAATTTATATTTGACGACGCAATTGACGGAGCTTGGAATACCCGTCGTCGTCGCCGTGAATATGAGCGATATTGTTGAAAAAAACGGTGATAAAATAAATATTGCGAATTTAGCGAAGGAGTTAGGTTGCAAGGCAATTGAAATTTCCGCGCTCAAAGGTACCAATGTCACAGAGGCCGCAAACCTCGCGATTTCCGCGGCTCAAAGCGCGGCAACGCTCCCGCAGCATACGTTTTCCGGCGGTGTTGAACATACGCTCGCGCATATTGAGGAACACGCGCTGCATAATTTGCCGGAGGAACAGCAGCGGTTTTTCGCGATAAAGTTATTTGAGCGCGACGCGAAAATCATTGAAAAATTAAAAATTCCAGCTGAAAAAATAGCGCACATCGAGGGCGATATTCAGCGCTGCGAACAGGAACTCGAGGACGACAGCGAGAGCGTTATCACCGCCGAACGCTATACATATATTGATTCGATAATTAAAGACTGCGTGAAAATTAAAAATAAAGGGCGTTTGTCTGTTTCCGATAAAATTGACAAAATTGTCACGAACCGATTGTTAGCGCTGCCGATTTTCGCGGTTGTTATGTTTATCGTGTATTTCGTATCGGTTACGACGGTTGGAGCGCTCGTGACTGACTGGACAAATGATGTATTATTCGGCGAAATTATCCCGCCCGCGATTGAGACTTTTCTTGTAAATGTAAACTGCGCAGAGTGGCTTCAGAGCTTAATTCTTGACGGTATTGTCGCCGGAGTTGGCGCGGTTTTGGGCTTCGTTCCGCAGATGTTAATTTTATTTATTTTCCTCGCTTTTTTGGAGGCCTGCGGATATATGGCGCGAATTGCGTTTATTATGGACAGGATTTTCAGACGCTTTGGGCTGTCCGGGAAATCGTTTATTCCAATTTTAATCGGGACGGGCTGCGGGGTTCCGGGAATTATGTCCTCGCGGACAATCGAGAGCGACCGCGACAGAAAAATGACAATTATGACGACGACTTTTATACCCTGCAGCGCGAAAATTCCTATTATCGCGCTTATCGCCGGAGCCTTATTCGGCGGTGCCTGGTGGGTTGCGCCGAGCGCGTATTTTATCGGAATCGCGGCGATTATTTGCTCCGGAATTGTACTAAAAAAGACAAAATTATTCGCCGGCGACGTCGCGCCTTTTGTAATGGAATTACCGGCGTATCATATGCCGACGGTGATAAATATTTTACGAAGTATGTGGGAGCGCGGCTGGAGTTTTATTAAAAAAGCCGGTACGATTATACTTTTGGCGACAATTTTCGTGTGGTTTACGTCGAGTTTTGGCTTTACCGACAGCGGTTTTGAAATGGTCGAAATGTCTGACAGCATTTTGGCGGTTATCGGCGGCGCGATTGCGTGGATTTTCAATCCGCTAGGCTGGGGCGACTGGCGCAGCGCGGTTGCGGCAATTACGGGGCTAATCGCGAAAGAAAATGTCGTCGGAACCTTCGGTATTCTCTATCGCCCGGACCTCGCGGAAATTGCGGAGGACGGCGCGGAAATTTGGGTAAATTTACAGGCCGCGATGCTGCCGCTCGCAGCGTATTCTTTCCTCGTTTTCAATTTGCTTTGCGCGCCCTGCTTCGCGGCAATCGGAGCAATCAAGCGCGAGATGAATAACGCGAAATGGTTCTGGTTCGCGATTGGTTATCAGTGCGTGTTTGCCTATATCGTCGCGCTTTGCGTGTATCAAATCGGAATGTTATTCACCGCCGGAAATTTTGGGTTCGGCACAATCGCGGCGTTCGTTTTGATTGCGCTTTTCATATATATGCTCGCGCGAAAAAACCCTCGGAATAAATTAACAAGACAGCCAATTAAGGCGTAAAAGGAGGAAAAATGTTTGAATTTTTACTACTCAATTTGGGGACAATTATTATTTCGCTTGTACTCCTCGGAATAGTGACGGCTATTATCGCGTCAATGCTCTCGGACAAACGCAAAGGCAAAAGCGTAGTCTGCGGAAATTGCGCTTGCGGAAGCTGCCCTAAATCCGCCGCCTGCCACGGTTTAGGAGGTGCGAAATGACTGAAACAATTCTCAAAATTGACGGAATGTCCTGCGGGCATTGTGAAATCGCCATTCAGGACGCAATTCGCAAATTGCCGGGAATAAAAAAGGTACAGGCAAAGCGTAGAAAAGCCGCCGCTAAAGTGCGGTACGACGCGGCGCAAGTGACTGTTGAGCAGCTTGTGAGCGCTGTTTCCGAGATTGGCTATACAGTTGTAAATTAGTAAAAAATTACCCGGGAAACAAAGCGAAACGCACCTCAATATTTTCACTATTGACAATTGTCAAAAAATGTGGTAGAATGGTGGAATAAATTTAGGAGGTTATCGCTTTGTATAAATTAGTATTATTTGACCTTGACGGTACGCTTACAGACCCAAAAGTCGGGATTACCACGGCGGTTCAGTACGCGCTGAAATCTTTTGGAATTGACGTGGCAAATCCCGACGATTTGTTGAACTTTATCGGGCCGCCGTTGCGCGATTCATTTTCGCAATTTTATGGGTTCAGCGCTGACGACGCGGAGCTTGCGGTTGCTAAATACCGCGAATATTATTCGGTCACGGGAATATTTGAAAACGACCTATATCCGGGAATTTCGCAAACGCTGAAAACGCTTCACGACAAGGGTGTTACGCTGGCGGTCGCGACGTCCAAGCCCGCTGTTTACGCGCGGCAAATTCTTGAACATTTTTCTATTGATAATTATTTTGCGTTTGTCGCGGGAAGCGAACTTGACGGAACCCGCAGTGTAAAAAGCGAAATTATTAACTACGCGCTCGGCGAACTCGCAATAACAGACGGCGCGGGCGCGATTATGGTCGGTGACCGCGAATACGATATAAATGGCGCAAAAAATGCCGGGATAAATTCCGTCGGGGTGACCTACGGCTACGGCTCGCGCGGGGAATTGCGGGACGCCGGCGCGACGTATATTGTTGATACTGTCGCTGAATTGGGGCGGTTGTTAGTTGATGTTACTTAGTAGCCCGATTAAATTCGCCTTGGTAAGCCGGGGCTTTTTCCTTTGTATTATGCTATGACAATTTAATAATATCTTCTACTTAACCGTGCTATAATAAGCGGCAAAAAAAGCGAAAGGCGGGACGGCACTATGACACACATTGGCACAATCACGCTCGAGAGCGAACGGCTTATTCTGCGGAGGTTTACGATCGTTTACCTAAGCCGGGGCGACGTTTTCTATCTCGCGATTGATGAAAGCGACCGCGTTGTTGGAATGGTCGGTACTGAAACCGTTTCGCCTACAGAACTGTGGTTGAAGCGGCTGTTTATTAAGCCGGAGCTAAAAGGCAAGGGCATTGGCGGCAAGCTACTTTCTACCGTTGAAAAATACGCCGCTTCCAAAGGGATAACAACGCTTCGCACAAAATTTGCCGACTGGTACAGCGAAGCCGCGCGGTTTTATCCCGCAAAAGGTTTTATTGACGCGGGAAGCGAGGATTATTTGCGCTATATGGTGAAATATTTTTATTCGTGCAATCAAAGCCACATTCGCGACACTATATAAGTGTAAGGAGCCGGAGCGAATGACGAACGACACGATTGACGCGCTGATACGCGAATACGCCGCGGAATACACCGCGCCTGTGTTCTACTTTTGTCTGCGCCGCACGGGGAGCGCGGCGGAAGCGGAAGACCTTGCGGGTGAGATTGCTCTCGCCGTGATTGAGGGGCTTCGCCGTGGAACCGTGCCGGAGCGTTTCCCGGCGTGGGTGTGGCAAATCGCACGGAACCGTTACAGCAAGTGGGCGGCGCGCACTCACAGGCTGTCGGGGCTTTATGAAAACGCAGATGTAGCGGACATTGACCCCGCGGACGACAGCGACCTTGCGGAGGAGCTAATCAACTCGGAGCAACTGTCGCTACTTCGCCGCGAACTCGCGTTTACGGCGCGGGAACACCGCGACATCATCGCCGCGTATTACATAGAGCAGCGCAAAACCGGGGAAATCGCCAAATCGCTCGGCATCTCAAAGGGTACGGTAGTGTCAAAACTCTACCGTATCCGCAAGAAATTGAAGGAGGGCATTGAAATGTCACGCGAATTTGGAAAACTAAGTTACAACCCGGAGGACGTAGGGTTTATAAACAACGGTTGGGGCTTCCCGGAATTTCACAGGCTTATTGAAAAAAACATCTTACTGGCGGCATACCGCACGCCGTCTACAGCAGAGGAACTCGCGATTGAACTGGGCGTCGCGCTGCCGTATATGGAGGACGAATTAAATCACCTCGAAAAGCTGACGCTGCTTGCGCGTGACGGTGTACGGTATCAGACTAATATTTTTATTGTCAGCGCGAGGGCGCAAAAACAAATCTACGCAAATATTCAAATAATAGCGTCCGAACTGGCGCAAGCGATAATCAAATCGCGCGAATATTTAGTCAAATGCTACGATAATAACAACCTGCGCTGGCACGAGGGTTATCAATCGTGGGAGGATATGAAGTGGGCGGCGCTTATGCGCGAGGTTGATTACATAACAATGCGCGTATCGGGGCGGCACCCGCTTGCGAATTATCCCGAGATAGGACCCCCTGTGAAACCTAACGGCGGCTCGTGGACAATTATGGGGCTTGAGGATTACAAGGGCGACCGCCCGGATTTCGTAGGCGAACACGGTATTGACGAACTCGCGGACATAAACCTGCAAATCTATCACTTTTCGCAGTTCAAGTATCAGTATAAGCACATCGACAGGCAAGCGCCGCTGTTTTTGAAGCCGGACGACGCGCTTGCCTTAGTCGCGCTCATTCGCGGGACGGAACTTACGCCCTTTGCAGGACAGCTTGAAAAGCTCGCGGAATACGGTTATCTAAAAAAATCCGGCGAACGTTACGAGCCGACGTTCTGGGTCTGGCTCACGGAAAACAAGCTCACGCTCACAGCGGAGCAGGAGCGGCAATCGGAAAACCTGCGGAACGCGGCGGCTGATTTGCTTGACGCGCACTGGAAATACTGCGAGGCGGTTATCGCGGACGAAATCCCGGCGCATTTGCTTGACGACGCTTACCAAATAAAGCACGCTGTACGCAATATTTTAGACGCTCGCGGGTACGTTTTGGAGGAAGCTTTGCGAACAGGCTACATCACCTACGACGCACACGACCCCGGGAGCGCAAAGCGCCGTATGCTCGGCGCAATGCTCCAAGTCGTATAACCGCCGCTCACCCGTGCCGCTTGCGAACTCTTATTGACGCGCGTATCAGATACCTTGCGGGGTTGATTATTGATATTTCGTTCAGCGGGTATTCCTCGTAGGCGGGGCCGTCTATAATCAGCTCGTTTTGCCGCATATAAACCATAAGCCTGCTGTACAGTTCGTCAGTCTGGCCGTAATCCCCGCGGGTGTAACCTGTTAGGTACAAGCCCGCGGGTTTTTCCGCGGGCGCGTTTGGCATACTGAAGTAGAACCTGTCCGGCCATTTCCAGTCGTGACGCTCAATTCGCTCCTGGTTGAACATACCCCACGCGGAGTAGTTCAGGTCCATTGCGCTGTCGGTGTTTTCGCAGTAAACGTAAAACTCCAGTAGCGCGTCGTCGAGCGTTTTTCCCTTTGAGTAGTCGCATTGCGGACCCAGGAAAATTGAGCTTGCCTCTGCGTGGTGCAGTTCTATTACGTTCTCGTCTACCTCGCGGGCTGTTTCTATGCTGTGCTCGAGGGTTTTTATCATTTGCTTGACGCGTTGTAGTTTTTCTATGTTGCCGTCGATTATTTTCGTCTGCTCGTCAAAAAGCCGCATAATCGTCTCCGGCGTGCGGTTGCCGACTACCTTCGCGATATCCTTAAGCGGCATACCGAGTTCCTTAAGCGTCCGCACGAGGTTGACGGTGGCAATCTGGTGGTCTGAATAGTACCTGTAATCGTTCTCACCCCGCGCAAGGGGCGTGATAAGCCCCATATTGTCGTAATAAATCAACGCCGTGCGGCTAGTCCGCGCAAAACGCGCAAGCTCGCTGATTGAAAGTAGGCCGTCCTTGTTCATATTGTCACCTCGTGATGTTTTTTGTTATTTACTATTATATCATACGTTTTGAGGATTGGCAAGAGGGGACGCGCCGCGCACGGCGCGGGGAACCACCCCGCCGCCTACGGCGGCACCCCTCCCAAGAGGGGAATTGGACGTCCGCGCACGGCGCGGGGACAACCCCCGCCGCTACGCGGCACCCCCTTCTACGGAAGGGGGCTTATGGGGGAAGCGTTCCAAAGCCCCCTTCCGGTGAAGGGGGTGGCACGATGTGCCGGGGGTTGTCCCCCGTAAATTCCCCTCTTGGGAGGGGTGCCGTCGCAACGGCGGGGTGGTTTCCCCGCGCCGTGCGCGGACGTTCCCCCCCACGTCCCACGTCCAACTCCCCCCAACATTCGTCAAATTATACAATATTTACCCCCAAACCCCCTCAAAATTTCATACAAAATCACGTCGAAAAAACACTTGACTGTCGTCCTACATTATAGTTTATACTTTACAGCAAGTCAAAAGTCAACAACATATTGAGGAGGGTACGGAGATGAAAAAGAGTACATTGTTAACTGGAATGACGGGCGGCTTTGGGAAGCGCGGGTTTGCGGTATTGCTTTGCGTTGTACTGCTGCTCTCACAGGTTTTCCTATTGGCGGCGTTCACGGGCAACGCGCCTGACGATACGCCTACCACGCCGGGCGAAGAAGCGGGCGACTTTATTATATGGGGCGGAACGCTCGGTACGGACTACACCTATAGCAGTAGAACGCTCACAATCACGCAGGACGGCACATACTACATCGTTATGAAAGACCCCGGCGTGACTACCAATAATATGATTGCGGTAGCGGACGGAGTAACGGCGGCTATCACAATCAGAGGCCTGCAAATAAATTCCGCGGCCGCTCCGCTGGCACTATTCGGAACGGCGGACGTGACGCTCGCTCTGCGGGGTGATAACTCCCTTGTCTGTAACGGAAAGGGTTTTATCTCGCAAAAACTAGCGGGAATTTGTGTGCCGGAGGACGCAAAACTCACTATTACAAGCGATAGTGAAAACCTAATCGCTACCGGAGGCGCTTATTGCGCCGGAATCGGCGGCGGGATACAAACAGGCTGCGGCGACATCACCATTTATGGCGGTACTATTATTGCAACAGGCGCTACCTATACGAGCACCTATTCAAGTTCGGGTGGCGCGGGTATCGGCAGCTGCTATTCCGGGAAAATGGGAAGTATTACCATTTATGACGGCGATATTACCGCGACAGGCGGCTATGATTCCGCAGGTATCGGCAACGGTCAGTCGTGCGGTAACGGAGTTGTCACCATTTACGGCGGCAAGATTAACGCGACAGGCACCAATTTCGGCGCTGGTATCGGAGCCGGTTTTAGCTCAAGAAATTGCGATATCAACATTCACGGCGGTACTATTATCGCGACTAGCACCGGATACGGCGCGGGTATCGGCGGAGGTATGAACGGATTAGGCGGTACTATCAACATCACCGACGGAACGATTACCGCGAACGGCGGTGACGGTGGCGCGGGTATCGGCGACGGCGGTAACGGACACCTATATATCTCTAGCATCATCGAAGGCTGCGACATCACGATATCAGGCGGCAACATTACCGCAAACGGCGGTAATGAGGGCGCGGGTATCGGTGCCGGAAGCGGCTTTAAGGGCGGCAATTTAACCTTTACCGGCGGCACGATTACCGCGACTGGCGGTAAATATGGCGCGGGTATCGGCGGCGGCTACGGCGACTGGGGCTATTACAGTCTCAAAGGCAAAGGCGACGGCGGTAACATAAAAATCTCCGGCGGCGATATCACCGCAATCGGCGGTCACGAGGCCGCGGGTATCGGCGGCGGCTACCTCGGAAACGGCGGCAATATAGAAATCAATGCCGGAACGGTTGACGCGACAGGCGGCGACTGGGGCGCGGGTATCGGCGGCGGCTGCGGCGACGGCAACGGCAAGGGCGGTAACGGCGGTAACATAACCCTCGACGGCGGCTTTATTACCGCGAAAGGTATGGCCGGAGGCGCGGGTATCGGCGGCGGCAACGCCGGAGACGGCGGCTCTATCTTTCTCTGTGGCGCAACGATTGACGCTACAGGCGGCGAACTAGGCGGCGCAGGTATCGGCGGCGGCAGTTTCGGTGACGGAAACTATATAGTCATATCCGTCGGTACGGTTATAGCGACAGGCGGCAACTATGGCGCGGGTATCGGCGGCGGCGATGAGGGCGCGTGTTTTGTAAACATCTGCGGCGAAGCCGTCGTATTCGCGACAGGCGGTTTGCAAGCTGCCGGAATCGGTTCCGGCGCCCAGTGTAATAATAATATCGGTAGAGTTTCGATTGTCGGCGGCACAGTCCACGCGACAGGCGGTAGGTATGCCGCGGGCATTGGCGGCGGCGCGCGTAGCACAAGCGGCGATATCTGGATACCAAACGGCAACATTACCGCTCTCGGCGGTGAAAGCGCGGCGGGTATCGGTATGGGCTCTATGATGGGCGCAGATTACCGGAGCGATAATGACTCTATCGCAATTAGAGGCGGCAATATCTACGCTAAAGGCGGAGAGTTCGATACGGGCGGCGGCAACGTCTACGGCGGCGCGGGTATCGGCGGCGGTGACGACAGTTATTGCTGTGATATCACAATCTACGACAAGGCGTTCGTCATTGCCGAGGGCGCAGACGGCGCGGCCGATATAGGCCTCGGTAAACACGGCATAACAGGCGGCGGGGACGTAACAATTATGACCTCCGGGAACGGTGTGGTGTATCCCGTGAACGGTAAGGTCAATCCGCAGCCGACTGACGGCAACGGGAACGCGGTTTACCCCGTGTATGCTAAAGATAATTTTGGCAGCGGCTTGTTAATAAACGGCACAGGCGCGCCGGATACGAACACGGTTGCCGTATCGTCCCTCCCGGGTAAAGATATCGCGGCGATACTCTGGGCGCCGGAAAGCGTCGGCCGTCTGGAGGTTACAGTAGGCGGCGAGGGCGGCTATGACGTACTCGTAAAAGATTACGGCAACCTCCTAACAGACAGAGCGGGAACAGGAGCAACCTACGCGGAGCTGTCAAATCTAGGCACAGACAACATCATTCAACCGATAGCCCCGCCAATATCACCAACCCCGGAACCTAGCCCCGAACCAACCCCGGAGCCAACGCCGGAACCGACACCGGAACCAACGCCGGAACCTACTCCGGAGCCAACACCGGAACCGACACCGGAACCGACACCGCAACCAACGCCGGAGCCTACCCCGGAGCCAACGCCGGAACCGACACCAGTTCCAACGCCGGAGCCTACGCCGGAGCCGACACCGCAACCGACACCACAACCAACGCCGGAACCGACACCAGTTCCTACGCCGGAACCGACACCACAACCAACGCCGGAGCCGACACCGGAACCAACGCCGGAGCCGACACCGCAACCAACGCCGGAGCCGACCCCGCAACCTACGCCGGAGCCGACACCGCAACCTACGCCGGAGCCTACGCCGGAGCCGACACCGGAACCAACTCCGGCACCTACTCCCAGGCCTACACCTACACCTACGCCAAGGCCTGTTAATCCCCCGATAACACCTCCGGCGACACCTGCGCCTACTCCGAAGCCTACGCCGGAACCTACGCCGGAGCCGACCCCGGCACCTACGCCGGAGCCTACGCCTACGCAAGCTCCAACTCCGACGGCTACACCTACTACACCTACTACACCTACCCCGAGGCCTACTCCGGCGCCTGTACCTGTTCCGGCACCTGTACAGACACCCGCACCGTCTCCCAGACCTCCTGTAGAGACACCTGCTCCGGCTCCGGCACCTGTGCAGACACCCGCTCCGGCTCCGGCTCCTAGTCCCGCTCCCGCTCCAAGCCCGGCTCCGGCTCCAAGCCCGGCTCCTGTTCCAAGTGCGGAAGTAACGCCTACGCCGGAAGCTACGCAATCCCCCGCTCCGGCGGCTGAAGTCAGTCCGATTCCGGTGGTTCCGGGTGTGGTAGATACGGGAACGCCTACGCCTACTCCTACACCTACACCCGAGCCGGAATCGACTGAAATGCCCGCAGTGGTAGTAAGCCCGGAACCCGCTCCGACCCCGGCGGTTACGCCGGAGCCGCCCGCTCCGAAGCCTACTCCGAACCCGATTTATGAAAACCTCAATGAACAAGGCGTGCCGTTAGGCGGTATCTTCGTAAAAGGCGTGTGGAGCTTGCTGAACCTGTTGCTCGCGCTAGTAGCGGCCCTGTCCTCGGTGGTGGTTATAATACGCTTCCTGCAACGGAGGAAAGAAAAGGACGATGAAAGGGATAACGAGGCTAACGCAAATACCGAACGCGATACATATGAGGAATATCAAGAGAGGGAACAGAAAAAATCGCGCAAGCGCGCCATATTATCAGGCATTGTCGTAGCGCTTATAGGGCTTATACCGGGTATACTGTTCCTGTTGCTTGAAAACTGGCACTTCCCGATGGTGTGGATTGATAACCGCACGGCGTTAATCTCCCTCGTGTTCGCGGTACACGTTGTAGTTCTCGTACTGCGCGCGCTAATGAAAACGAGCGAAAATGACGATAAAAGAAATGAGGAACAATTAGAAAATTAGGCTGTTTTTAGAAGCTGTAAAAAAAGAGGAGAGCGGAGTATGTTAAAAAAGATACTGCGATTGCAGTCCGGGCTACTGGCAAGCATACTGTTATTTTCCTCCTGCGGTGGCGGGGGTTCGCCCCCGCCCGGCGTAGGCGCGGAGCCGCGAGTGGTTATAAACACGCCCTACGCAAGCGGTGAAACGGTTTTCACTGACGGTAACAGCACGATTGACGCGAGCAACGCTGAAAGCGGCTACGTAATGGTTAGCCACACCCAGAGCGACGAGAGGATTAAGTTCCAGGTGATTACGCCTAAGGAACGCTCGTATAACTACGACCTCGTTTGCGACGGAGAGTACAGCGTTTTCCCCCTGTCCGAGGGCAGCGGCAAGTACACGCTCCGCTTTATGCAGAACGTAGACGGCAGCAAGTACGCGGAAGTTTTCAGCGCGGCGATAGACGCGGAACTGCTTGACGAAACAACGCCCTTTCTTTATCCGAATCAGAGGGTTAATTATGACGGTAAGTCACTCGCCGTAGCGAAATCGGGGGAACTGACGGCGGGTATGACGAGCGAACTGGATAAGATTGAGGCTATATATAAATACGTGACTAAAAACATCAGCTACGACGAGGGCAAGGCGTCCTCAGTACAGGCGGGCTATATTTCAGACCCCGACAGTACCCTGCAAACCGGAACGGGTATCTGTCTTGACTACGCCGTCCTCGTCGCGGTAATGCTGAGAGTTCAGGAAATTCCCGTTAAGGTTATCTACGGCAAAGTCGCGCCGCACGGCGGCTCGCACGCCTGGAATCTGATTTATACGAAAGAGAGCGGCGTTATCGCGGTGAAACTGTCCTTCGACGCCGGTTCCTGGAAGTTAGTGGACGCAACCTATGGCGCGGAGGGTTCCGTCTATGAAAAGGATATAGAAAAATTCATCGGCAACGGCACTGGTTATACGCAAGAGTTTGTCTATTAAAAAGGGGGGCTTTGCAAAATGACAAAAACTAAACAAACGACGAAAACGCGGCAGACGATAAAAACTATCCCGGCAGAGGAAACCGCGGTATTCTGCGCGGAAACCGCTATGCTCCTGAAAGCCGGTATCCCCCTGCACGAGGGGCTTGCCGCAATGACAGAAAATACTGCAACCGGCGGCGCGGCCTTGCTGAACAGTATTTCCGAAGGTGTGGAACAAAGCGGCTCGCTCTATGAAGCCGCGCGTAATGCGGGAGTTTTCCCCGCCTATATGGTGCAGATGGTTAATATTGGTGAAATCGCGGGTAAACTGGAAACGGTGCTGGAAGCCCTCTCCGCGTTTTATGAGCGCGAAAGCAGGTTAAAGGCGACTGTGCGGAGCGCGGTGTTTTACCCCGTTATTCTCATACTGCTGATGGCTGCGGTGATTGCCGTACTTGTGACGGCCGTTTTCCCGGTGTTTTCGCAGGTTATTGAGAGCCTCGGCGCTACAGCCGGAAGCGGCGGTCTTATGCGGGTCGGTATAGCCTTAGGCAATGTCACGCTGATTACGGTGTTTGCGCTTATCGCTCTGGTGCTTGTACTTTCGTTCGCTTCGCTTTTCAAGGGGGGGCGCGAACCGCTTATTAAAATATTTCAGAAATCACCTGTTTTGCGGAAAGCTGTTCGGAGGCTTGCCTCCTCGCGTTTCGCCTCCGTGGTTTCGATGATGTTATCAAGCGGCTTTGAGCTTGACAAAACTCTCGCTATGTCTGAAAATGTTGTAGCGGACAGGGTTACAAAAGACAAAATAGCGAGTTGCCGCGCTCTGGTATCGGAGGGAACGCCGTTTTCAGTCGCGTTGCTTGAACTCGGCTTATTCCCGGGGCTGTACGCGCGTATGGCGCAGACCGGCGAACAGGCGGGGCGGCTCGACGAAGTAATGTCGTGGCTGGCCGCGAAATACGCGGAGGAAACCGACGAGGCAATCGCATCGCTGGTATCGGCAATTGAGCCGACACTCGTTATTGTAATGTCCGTAATAATCGGCGCGATTTTACTGTCGGTAATGCTGCCGTTAATCGGCGTTATGAGTTTGATAGTGTAAGAAAAGAGGTGACAATAATGCATTTGTATCCGACACAGCGCAAACACAACGCGACGCGTACTGCGTTGCAATTCGCGCTCGCGGCTGTAGTGTTATGCTTATTTTTATACGCGGTTTCGTTTGTTTCCGCTCACGCGGACCGCGAACAGCTTGAAGCTACAAGGCGGGCGGTCAATACGGCTCTCGTTTCCTGCTACGCCATTGAGGGCGCGTATCCGCAGAATATAGAGTATCTTGAGGAAAATTACGGGTTACTGGTGGATAGCAAGCGGTTTTACATACAGTATACGGTACTGGGTTCTAACGTTATGCCCTCCTTCACCGTTATGCGTTGGGGAAGCGGCGACCACGCGGCGGGGAGGTAGCGTCTATGAAAAAAATACATAGGATTGACGCGCTGTTTATCCTGCTGTTATACGCTATGTTCGCGCTCCTCTCCGCGCTTTCCGTGATTATCGGGGTTCAGGTTTACAAGGGTTTGGTTGAGGATTCGGCTAACCGCGGCGAACTGCGAACCGCGCTATCATATGTTGCTAACCGCTTTAGAGCCGCCGATACGGCGAGCGGCGTAACGCTTGAAAGGCGCGGGGGCGTTAACGCTCTGGTTTTCAGGGAACAGCTTGCCGGCCGCCGCGCTGAAACGCTTATATATTGCTACGACGGCGCGCTTCGCGAATATCTGCTGGTTCCCGATTTAGGCGGGCAGGGCTTTGTTCCCGCAGAGGGCGACGAGCTTGTAGCTGTTTCAGATTTTTCAGTGACGCGGGACGCGGGGCTTTATACAATTTTCGCAAAAACGGAGAGCGGCGCGGAGGCGCGGCAGCAGGTTTTCAGACGGACGACGGTTAGCGGTTGATTAAAAGGAGGGTATCGTATGAAAAAATCCGGCTCGGCGATATTTTTGATGGAATTTATCGTCGTAATACTGTCCTTTTCGCTATCGGTTACTATAACCCTGCAACTGTTTGTTTCAGCGTATCAGAAAGGGGAGCGGAGCGAGGAAATCAGCGTAGCCCTTTTGCACGCGCAGAATATCGCGGAACAAATCAAGGCCTTTGGTTCCGACGCGCTTACTTACGGCGGCTGGGTGAAAGAGCATACCGCGGACGGTACGCGGCGGTTTCAGCTTGTCTTTGACGACGGCTTCACGGCGAAAATCGTTTTTGAGAAATTCAGCGCGTCAAGGCTATTCGGCGTAGTGCGCGTTTACCCGCCGGGCGCGGACAGCGGCGGCGGCGCGGACGAGGCGCTCTGCTCGCTGAATTTATCACGGTATGTGCCTAAAGATACGGGAGGGGGGCTTTGAATGTACGCTAAAAAACAATTCGGAGGTTTTGGGGTTTGTTCGATTATAATGATTTTTGTTATTTTGTGTATGAGTACCTTCGGTATTTTGTCGCTCGTTTTGGCGCGGGAGGATTTGCATTTGTCGAAGGAAGCCGCGCTCGCTACCGAGCAGTTTTACGCGGCTGACGCTCAGACCGATGAAATTATAGAGCGGATAGATAAGGCTTTGACCGACTGCGTAGAAAGCGTGTTGCAAAACGGTTTGTCACAGGCGGAATATGCGGACCTCGCGGCGCAAAGCCTCGCGGAGCTTTTTCCGCAGTGCGTTTTAAGCGGTAACAAGCTAAGTATTGATGTGCCGGTGGGGCAAACGCGGACGCTTCGGACGCAGCTTACGCTGCTGCCCTTTACCGAGCGGAATAATTACCGCGTTGAGAGCAGTTCAGTCATTGCAGATTTTGAGTGGGAGGGCGAGGAAAGCCCCGCGTTCGAGCTATTTCCGCGAAACAAATAGAAACAAAGGAGGACGCCGGTTATGAAACTGATTATAGAAAATATATTAAAAGAGGCGGTTTCAAATAAAACATCTGATATTATCATCGCCGCCGGCACAAAAATTTACTGTAAGCTCGCAGGTCAAATCAAAACGATTACAGAGGAAAAACTAAGCGCCGAGGATACCGAGGATTTAATTCGTCAGATTTACACTCTTGACCACGACCGCGATATGTCAACTCTGCTCGAGGAGGGCGACGACGACTTTTCCTTTTCGATTGTTGACATCGGACGTTTTCGCTGTAACGCTTATAAACAGCGCGGCTCGCTCTCGGCGGTTTTGCGGGTGGTGGCGTTTTCCCTGCCGGACCCGGAGGAGCTGTTTATTCCTCCCGCTGTGCTGAATTTGTGCGGCCTGAAAAAAGGGCTGATACTTGTCACAGGCGCGGCGGGGAGCGGGAAATCCACAACGCTTGCCTGTATGGTTGACCGTATCAATAACACCCGCCCGGGGCATATTATTACGATTGAGGACCCTATTGAGTTTTTGCACCCTCATAATCTTTGCGTAGTCAGTCAGCGCGAAATCGCGCACGATACTATGTCGTATCAGTCCGCGCTCCGCGCCGCGCTCCGGCAGGCTCCCGACACGATACTGCTCGGCGAAATGCGCGATTTTGAAACTATTCATACCGTGATAACGGCGGCTGAAACCGGGCAGCTTGTACTTTCGACGCTTCACACAATCGGCGCGGCTAAGACTATCGACCGCGTGATTGATGTGTTCCCGCCCGCGCAGCAGCAACAAATTAGGATACAGTTATCTATGGTTTTGCAGGCGGTTGTGTCGCAGCAGCTTATTCCCTCTACGGCCGGCGGTCTTATTCCCGCTTTTGAGATTATGGTTGTTACTCCCGCAATTCGCAATATGATTCGCGAGTCGAAAGTATATCAAATGGACAACGTAATTTACGCGGGCGCTGATTTGGGTATGCGGACGATGGACGCTGATTTACAGCGGCTGTTCACGGAGGGTAAAATTACGAAAGAAAACGCGCTTGCGTACAGCGTCAACCCGGAAACATTGAAAAAGAAGCTCGGGTAGGGCGCAAAATGTCACACAAATGTAACATTGCAGGGCTTGTAATTTGCTAAAGTTTGTGGTATAATCTATGGCGTATAGTAAATTCAACGAGGTAAACCAAAATGAAAACAGAAAAGTTCATTGCCTTTGAAAAGCTGTCGAAAAAAGACAAGCGGCGGCTGAATAATGAGAAGCGCGGCACCTGGGGCGCGCTGAACCCCGTGACGAGAGTTCCCGCAAATCCCAAAGCCTACAATAGGGCGAAATTAAAACGCCGAATGGATTACGAACCATTCGGCGTTTTTGGCATAATTTTAATCTGACTCTTCCGCTTCAACAAGGTCGCCGTCGTCAAATTCGCCCTCCACAATTCTGCCGTCCGCGTAGGTTATTTTTCCGTAGCCGTTGAGCCTTTGGTTGTCAAATTCGCCCTCGTAAATGTCGCCGTTTGCTTTGATTATTTTGCCCTCGCCGTTGAGACGCTCGGCTCCTCCCTCGTCATATGTCCAGTCCTCCTCGAACTCGCCTTCAAGAATTGTCCCGTCGGGGTATGTAATTGTACCCTTTCCGTTACAGGAAAACTCGTCGGAGCCGCCGAGCATTGAAAATAATGAAAATTTTCCTGTAAATTCAAGTTCCTCAGTATCGCCGTATTTACTGCGGCGCACTTTGCCTTTTGTAAAATAGCCGTTTTGCGTTTCACCTACGCAGTAGTATTCGGAGTTGTAATCGCCAATTGGAAATTCAAAATTATCCGCGTCAAACTTATTGGCGTCAAAAGGTTCAATATCAGCAGGCCTGGCAATTCCACTCCCCTCCGGGCAGCCGTCAATAAAGTCGCCGTCAAATACAATTAAGCTTTCGCTGTGGATTCTACCCTTGCCGGTGAGCAGTCCGTCCGCGAATTTCCCGAGCCACACAGTATCCTCGGAGGTTCGCATTTCGCCGGAAATAAAATCGCCGTTTTCAAATTTGCCGTTGTAAATTAAATTGTGCGGAGTTTTGCTGTAATATTCAAAATGCGAATAGCCTAAATGGGTATTTTTGACGGTTCCAATTCCGAATAATTTGTCAGTCCGGTACTCGTTATTTGTAACTTCCTGCCGCAGTCCGTCCGCGTAAATTATTTCGCCTGAAAATAGGGCGCCGCCGCGAAATTCGCCGTAATAAATGTCACCGCAGTCGTTTTTTAATTCACCCTTGCCGCTCAATTTATCGTCGTAGTAATCGTCATTTGTAAGCGCGTGAACCTCGCCGCCGGCGAATGTTACCGTACCGCTTATCAGTTTATTCGCCTTAAATTCGCCGTCCCAAATTTCTCCGTCCGGGAAAGTTATTTTTCCCTTTCCGTATAAAAATTTTATGTCGCAGGTGCAATCTTTAATTGTGCGAAAAACTCCCTCGTAAATTTTTCCGTCCGCGTAAGTAATTTTCGCGGCGCCGTCGCGCAGGTCGCAGCTACTGTGACCCATTGATTTGAAAGTCCCGGAGTAAATTTCGCCCGTTTTATAAATGTATGTTCCCACGGCATCGCCGTTAAGAGGGTTGTCGCCCTCAAAACTGTTTCCGTTGCCGTAATTTACTTTTCCGCTGATTAACGCGCCGTCGTCGAAGTTGCCCTCTAAAATTTCATCGCCACGAACCGCCCTCCCTTTTCCGTGGAGTTTTCCGTTTTGAAATATGCCTTCCTCGCAATTTCCGTTGGATTCTAAAATTCTGCCCGCGCCGTTAAGTTCGCCGTTTCTAAACTCGCCTTCATAGAGCGTTTCAAAATCTCTGTAAACGTTGCCCTCTGTGAATTTGTGAATTTTTTTGCCTTTTCCGTGCAATTCGCCGTTTTTGAATTGCCCCTCATAGGTATATGACAATTTGAAATCGGGGTGGTAGCGGAGCGTCAGACGTCCCTGCCCCTGCGGCTCGCCGTTTTGAATTTCTCCCTCGTATTCGTATTCAAATTCACTCCGACCGTCTTTTACCGTTTTTGAAATATGCGCCATAGTGAGCCTCCTGTCGTATTTTTTAGTTTATGATAACATAATTGCGGCGGTTTGTCAAGCGTGATTTAATGCGGAAAATCCGGCTTCCAGTAATATTCTAAATTCCAATTGTTATCGGGGTCGAGCGCGTGCATTTCTTCGGGCGTTAAATGTTCCTCCCGCGTTAAATGCCGCCGAAGTTCCAGCAGCGGCTTGTCGCAATCCGGCAATTCGCCCTCGAATAATTCAAGTTTCCAGGTTGGAATATGCGAGTGGCCGAGCGTTTCGTACCAAATGTCAAATACAAATTGCACCTCGTCCCCGAAGTCGCCGCCGGCATAGTGTTTTTTGCGTTCGGGCGAGTAGATAACTCCGTAGGAAATCGGGTAGCGTCCGTAATCTGAAACGGAAACAATGTCGCCCGTTTTGAACGGCGCGCCAATATCGACAAACATATTTTCAGCATATTCATCGGATTTTGGTGTATGAAAATTTTTATCAAAAACGCGGTAAAGTTTTCCGCGCTTATTGAAATAATAGCTCGCTTCAAAGCGGTTTGAATCAAGCCAAACCCGCGTAATTATCGCGCTCGTAAACATTTGAGGGAAATCGCGCAGATTGCCGCGCCGCTCGGTATCGAGCCAGCGTTTGGCTTTTGAAAATGTTGTGAAATAGAGCGTTTCCGTACTGTCCTCAAAATATTCGCCGGTTTCTTTTGATATTCCGCTAAGGGTTGATTGCGCTATGAAAATTTGCCCGTTTTTTGCGTTTTGATTTGCGATTGAGAGCCATTCGCGGCACGTTTTAATCATTCGCCGCGCCTGCTTTTTAGAAAAATCGTCTGGACTTTCAGCGAGTATGGTTTCATACGCGCGGAGTTTTACGGTTAGCGCTTCGTCGCTGTTGTAGACTATTGCAAGCTGTTCCCAGCCCTCGAGTTTTCTAAATGTTTTTAGATATCGCGCGATTGTTTTTGAAACAAATCTTGACAGGTTCATATTTCACCTCCGCTTTATTTTACGCATACAGTATATCATATTTGAATTTGAAATACAATAGCGTTTTCAACAATTGATGTCACAGTTTTGGCACATAAATTTGCGATGAGGCGGGTCAAAACCGCAAATCTTATGTTATAATAAGCGCGTAACAGACAATTGACATTTACGAGAGGGAGCGAGATATGAGAAGAAGAACTGTTTCACCTATGGAGTATTACACAATTACGGCAAAATACGCAAATCCGGGGCTTTCGGATTTTGACTTAATTACCGCGAAAGCGGAAAATTTTAACGGAAGCCGCCAGTATCTACACTATCTTTCGTCTGATACCGTCAACGGACTGCTCACGCTCAAATTTATTTACATCACCGGGCAAAATGACGACGACGAAAGTTTTGTGGAAGAAATGCAGGCGCTGGAAAATTTGCTTGACACAAAAATAGATTACGCGCTTGTAAAAATTGAAGAAATGAACCAGTTCACGCTCCGCCAATTGAATATTGCGAAGCGGCTAATGCACAGAAACGACTTTTGCGGCGACAGTACGGCGCAGTGGAGCGTTGTGGAAACTGACGAAGTTTTGAATAAAACGCACGAAATGATAGGCTTCAGCGAATTCAAAACAGGTATTGAAAACCTGCGCGCGTATTGCGAAAATGTCAGGCGCAGAGGCGTCAGAGGCAATTTCAATGTCGTGCTTGTCAACAAATGCGATATTGAAACTTCCGCGTTTGTGAATATCATTTACGATTTACTTTCTGCGACAAAAATGATTGAGGACCACATTATTATCACCGGCGAACTCGACGACGCCGCGCAAACTAAACGCGACAACGCGTTTTTATATAACATTGAGCAGAAATGGGATAACAGCGGTGACTGCGAGTATTTAGCCGCGTCAAAAGCGACAAAATTGCTGCAAAAAATTGCGAAGCGCAAGACAATTTACGTAACTTCGATGGATAAAACGCAGTATGAATTGGCGCGCGAAGTGGACGAATTTCGCAGAGTTTTTACACACGTAATTGAGCTGAATGAGCCGACTGTTGACGAAAAATTGCTGCTGTTAAAAAGTGACGCAAAGCGCCTGGGTGTCGAGCTTGACGAGGATAGCATAAAGAACAGCGACGTGCTTTGTATGGCGCAATCCGCGCTGGACGCGGCGCTTGTAATCGCGGCGCAAAAAGCACTTTCCGACGAAAGCGCGAAAGTTTTAACTGCAATTGATTTTGACAAAAAATTTATTTCAAAAGAAAAGAAAAACCCCTATGACGAATTGCAGGAAATGGTTGGATTGTCCGAAGTAAAAGCAAAAGTTGACGAAATTGTCGGGTTCCTGAAAAAACGCGGAAAGGACGCGCTGCCCTGCCTCCATATGGTTTTCCGCGGCAATCCCGGAACCGGAAAAACTACGGTTGCGCGGCTGATTGCGAAGATTTTCGCGCAAGAGGGAATTACTCAAAAAGACAAATTTGTCGAAACCGACCGTGAGGGTTTGGTCGGGCAATATGTCGGTCACACGGCGCGAAAAACCGCCGATGTAATTAGCGACGCGAAGGGCGGCGTGCTGTTTATTGACGAAGCGTATTTGCTTGGTTACAGCGACAGCGGGCGCGATTTTGGCGCGGAAGCGATTGCGACACTTGTGAAGCGAATGGAAGATTATCGAAAAGATTTCGTGTGCATTATGGCGGGTTATACGGAAGAAATGGAGCAAATGCTCAGTGTAAACCCCGGAATGCGCGACCGCGTGCAATTTTACATTGATTTTCCGGATTATTCCGCCGCTGAACTTTTAACGATTTTCAAAAGCCTTTGCGAAAGTGAAAAATATATTCTGCCGGAAGAAGCGGCGAATTTTATCAGCGGTTATTTTGCGTCAATTCTGCGTAGAAAAGATAAAAATTTCGCAAATGCCCGCATTGTTCGCAAAGTTTTTGAGCGTGTTCGCGTCAAACAGGCGATGCGCGTAACTGATAACGACGATATGACGATAGCTGTCGCGGATATAGACGGCGCCTTTGCTGAACCCGATATGCTTGCACTTGTCAATGGTCGCGGAAAGCATTTGAATTTAGGTTTTGCGGCGTAAAAATAAAAATGGTGCCGGATTGCAATGCGCTGTCCGGCACCAAAAAAATTCGCAAAAAAATTATAATTGCGGAATATTTGCGCCTACAATCTGCATTAACAGCCCCTGCGAATCCGCGGTCGGAATTTCCGGCAAATATGTAAAGCCGTGCCGTAGTCCAATTGCCCCGACAATTGCGAGCGCGAGCGCGTCCAGTAAGTCGTTGTACCTGTTTTCCGGCTTCATTCGTTTGTTGAATAAATTACGAAATTCCTCAATTACAAGTGTAATTTCAGGATAATATTTACTCAAAGTTTCAATTCTTGCAATTTCACACTCGCCGCCCGCTTTTTTCTTATCGCCTAAAATAGGTTTGTTGTCGTTAAGTAACGCAAAACAATATTCGGGGTGGCTCTCAACAAGGCGGTTTTTCCATTCGGGATTATCGCGTAGAAAATCGTCTATTTCCCTAATTTTATAAAAAATATCAAAACTTTGTTTGACGACGGTCTTGCCTGTTAATTCTTTATTTAATAATTTTGCCTGCTCATAATCGGTCGCGTTTACAATTTTCCTGCCTAATACCGGAAATACGGTGGACGCTCGCCCTTTGAGTTTACTACGCAACAGGACATCGGGACGCAGGTCCTCGGCTCTGTCCGGCAGGCCAATTGGCATATCAATAATTATGCTATTTTCTGGGCTTTTTGCGCTTTGATATTTTTCGCAAATTTCAGCAACGCTTTTATAAAGCTCAACCTCAAAACCGCTGTCTTTAATCGCGACCGCGACCCATTTATCTTCGCAACCGTCAATTCCTACGGATAGAAAAGGTTTTGTTGGGAACAAGGCGTGTGCTGTTTTGGGCGTGATACTCATTGTCAAGTCCTCCAAAAATAGGCTAGTAAAGCGCTTGGCTAAACTGCAATTATAGTATAACATATTCGACGAATTTTGTCAAGCGGTGTTTTTTGAGGGGGAATATAGGGCTTGACAAGGGGCACGGGGTGTGGTATAATGGAAAAAACATTATGGAGGATATAAATATCGTGAATGAACTGACACAAGAGGAATTACAGAATTTTAAGAATGTTTGCGAACATTTAAGGTCAGTCACGCCTACTTCTGATATAATTTATACGTGGCCGGACATTCTTGGTCGGCGATTCAAGGAAAATTCTATAAGCGCGTGGTTAGCGTTTTTGCTTAATCCTAATAAAAACGGGTTTGATGTACAACCTTTGAACGCGATGTTAAGCCTTATTAAAAGCGCTGATTACTTTATCGAAAATGGCGAAGATATAGAAGTAGAGACAGAATATACATTTGAAGGCGGGCGGCGAATAGATATATTCATTACCACAGAGCAATTTGTAATCGGAATAGAAAACAAAATTTTCTCCGGCGAAGGTGAAGACCAGACTAGTGATTATTGGAATAGCATTAATGAAATTTACAAAGCCACTAAAAAAATTCCGGTTTGTTTATTTCTTACTCCACAAGGCTCAATCCCGCCTAAGGATAAAAATTTTACACATATTACTTTTTTTCAACTTTGCGAAGTATTCAAATCAATCCCGTATGACTATCGCCGTGATAGCCGCAAGAACAGCATTTTCTTTTAATTTATACTGTATGTGGAGGAAGTTCTAATGAACACTACAATAAGTGGCTTTCCAAAATTGCCAAATGATGTGCAGACATATTTAGAACATATAGATACCATCAACGCGGCTGAGGCTAGATATAACGCATATCTTGACTCATTCAAGTCCTGGCTGTGTGAACAAGTACGATTTATCAATCCAAAATTGATACCGCACAATGTTTGCAGAACCTACTGGCAATTTAGCGAAAATAAAAAGTGGAAAAAACTTGATTTTCATTTTGAATTAACGTGGAAAAGCAACAAAGAACTAATTTACTTGACTGAAAAAGACGAGGTAAACTTGGTTATTCATCTTGAAAAGTCAAATCAAAATGCAAAAGATTATTTTGGGAAATCGGGAACATTACATACAGCAAAAGTTATTGTAAACTTTAGTGACGAGGAAAACTCTATTAAATCGCTCAATACAATAATTAGTATGACACAGTCTCAAGAATTTCAAAAGTATGCGGAAAAAGCGAACGGATATATTAAAGAACACCTTAACGAACACTCTGAAATAAAATGATTTCGTCATTTATTCGGTTTGCTTCACATATTTATAAATGTCTAAATTCGCGCCGTTTGAGCTTCGCCGTCATCGCCTCATTCACAAGCCTATAGCAGCGCATATTCGGCAAATACTCGCTCTTGCCGAATATTTGCGTCTCGCCGCCGCGAATATTTTGCAGGATTGCGGCGGCTACACCGGCGGAGCGGCTTTGCCCAAATTTGCACTGGACAATCAATAGCTCGGCGCTGTATTTTACGAAATCTACAAACTTTGCAATTGCGATTGCGTGCGACTTTTGCATAGCGTTTTCGCCGCGAATTACGTCGTCGAATTGCAGCGGTAATTGTTCGATTATCCCGTTTTCCGAGCCTACGGCAATGCTCGGAGCTTTTTTATCGCGGTCGAACATTGAAATTACTGCGGCTTTTTCCGCGTGTTTTTCTAGCGCGTAACGCATTAAATCAAGCCTGCTCATAACTTTGACGTTCATATTTTGAACTCCGGCTTGAAAATTTCCGCGACCGTTTCTTTCAAAATTTCTTTATTATCGCTAAAACT
>JAISJH010000006.1 GCA_031261635.1 Oscillospiraceae bacterium | reverse complement strand
TACGCGGCACCCCTCCCAAGAGGGGAATTTACGAGGGAGGGCGGGTTTGAAACCCGCCCCTACATTAGGTGGTGCGTCCACCGCAATCTTCGTCCAACCCCATTCCCCTCTTGGGAGGGGTGCCGCCCGCAGGCGGCGGGGTGGTTTCCCGCGCCGTGCGCGGCGCAACCCCCGTCCTACCCTCCAAAGCCCCCCTCTTTAGAGGGGGGGTGCCGCCTCTTTAGAGGGGGGGTGCCGCCTCAGCGGCGGGGGGTGTCCCCCGTCTCTGATATTTGATATTTGATAACTGTTAACTGAAGTAACACCCCGTAAGCTCCCGGCATACTATAATGTGAATAACTAAGATTTCACATATAGGGGGAGTAGCAATATGGCCATTATCATCAATGACGCGGCGGGTTTGTCGTCTATTACTTCGGGCAACAGCTATGTTCTGGGCGGGGATATTGACGTTCCGTATTCCTGGACGCAGCCTAACACTTATTTGGATAACGTCAGTCTGGACGGCGCGGGGTATAGTTTATCGTCGCTCTATTCGTCTTTATTCATAAATATCAATAACTCCAGCGTAAGCAATCTCACTGTCAACCGCCTGTACGCTCCGCTCATCGGCGACGGACACACTATGCAGGTCGAAAACATCTTAATCGGCGGCGGCACGCTGAACGGCGGGGGACAGGGCGCGCTTGCCGGAGCCTTGTGGAACTCTGACGTTGTAAACGTCGTCAACTACGCGGAAATATTCGGCAACGACACTCTTGGCGGGCTTATCGGAGTTTGCGACAGCTGCCGCATTACTGACTGCATAAACTACGCCAACATTCACGGCGACAGCGGCACGGTTTACGAAACGCCGCTCGCGTCAGTCGGCGGGCTTGTCGGGCATTTTCAGATTGAAACCAACTTCGAGGACGCGCCCGCCGATTACGGCTTTTTCAACTGTAAAAACTTCGGCGATGTTACGGGCTATTCGACAGTCGGCGGACTGGTGGGCTTTCTTATCAACGACAAGCGGCAGTATGAGAATTTCCCGCGCTCAACGTTCCGAATTATCGGCTGCGAAAACCACGGCTCGGTTTCGCCGACCGCCGCCGCGATAGGCGGGCTGTACGGCGACGTACACTACGGCGGTATACTCGGCTTCGCGATATTTTCGATGGACGAAATAAGCAATTGCCTCAATACCGGCGCGATATCCGGCGGCGGCTGCGTAGGCGGTATTGCGGGCGAAACAAGCAATATCTATACCTATCTTGACCCGGACGTTCTGCTGCTCGATATTAACCGCGTTATCAACTGCGTCAACAGGGGCGCGATAACGCTGAACGCCGCGGACGTTCCGCCTACGGCTCCCGACCCGTTTATTGATTACCGCTACGCAGGCGGCATTGTCGGCTCTATGCGCTACCTCGGGAGCGTTATCGACTGCCTCAACGAGGCTCCCGTAATATCTAACGCCGAAGGTACGGGCGGCATTGTCGGCTACCTCCTGACGGGTACAATATCCGGCAACGAGAATACAGGCGAAGTGCGCGGAACGCTCAATACCGGAGGCATTGTCGGCGAAATAAGCCGCTTCGTCCCCGACGAGGAGCATATCCTGCCGGAGGACAGGAACATCGCGATAGTCGAAAATAACCGTAGCGCCGCGCTCACGTTCGGGACGCGCTCTGATGCCGGAGGCATTGTCGGGCTTGCCAATAACGGCGTTGTGATAAACAATAACAGAGCCTGCGGGGCGGTTCAGAGCGAACAAAGCTACGCCGGCGGTATAACGGGCTTTGTACAGGTTACTGACAGTCCGCGCGAAACGTTTATCGAGAATAACCTCGCCGCGAACCCCTATGTCCGCGCTATATCGGGCGTTGCCCGCGTACTCGGCGGCAAGGGTTCGACAGCAGTCGTGACGCTCAATAACGCTACGGTTTCCGGCAGTATCCTCCTTACCGGAGCCGGTCCCGGCGGTGTAACCTACGACAATCAGCCCGTTTCACCGAGCGATACGGAGCTTGGCGCGACGCGTATGCAGGGCGGAACTGCAAAATGCGCGGACGGCGAACACTTCGAGGGCTGTAACGGCTGCGTCCCGGACAATTGCCCGCCCGGCTACCACTGGCAAGACGGAAGCGGCTGCGTACAGGACACCCCAAAACCCCCGGAGCCGAGGCCCCCGCACAAGCCGCACCACTGCGCCCACGCCCCGGGGTATTATCACTGCGCCCCGGTATTCTGCGTACCGATATGCAAGTCACGCTGTCGGTGACAGATATCAGATATCAAATATCAAATATCAGAGACGAAGGTTTGGACGTGGGTACGCCCTGCGGGGGAACCACCCCGCCGCCTGCGGGCGGCACCCCTCCACAGAGGGGATAAGGACGATGGTTTGGACGGGGGACGGGGACACAAATCCCACGTAAGACGTATCTTTCGTCTAAACCCCCGTCCTCATCCCCTCTGTGGAGGGGTGCCCCCGCAGGGGTGGGGTGGTTTCCCCGCCGCGCGGACGCAACCCCCGTCCAAACCCCACGTCTCTGATATTTGATATTTGATAACTGCTAACTGACACGCGTTCCGTCCCAGTCGTAGTAGTAGGTTGCCAGTATGTCGTAGTCGTCGCTGTTGGGGTCGTAGTGTGTTACGAATATTATCGGTTTTGGGTCGAAGCCTAGGCTTTGCGGGCAGGGTGAGAGTTCCTCTATCGGGATATTCAGCTCTTTCGCTACCTTGTCAAGCGGGAACTCGTCTACTTCCCCGGTGTTTAGGTTTAGTATGCCGAGGATTTGACCTCCGGAGCCGTCCTCGAGGAAGCGGCGTACTTTGGCTGTGCCGTCTATAAGATTCCAGTCGTAGAGGTTTGCCCAGACCGGCTCGGTTATGACTTTACCGTTTTTATCCATTAGTCCGTAGAGCGTATAGCTCGAACCCTGCTCGGCGTTTTCGTAGTGGTCGTTTAATAGGTACGCGTCGCCGATAAGCTCGCTAATCCACAAATACGTAGGGTTGACGATGATGTTACCGTCAGCGTTAACGAGGCCGTGACCGTAGAATGTTTCAGTCGTTTCAGGCGGTCCGTACTGGAACCTCGCAAGCTCGCCTTTAGCGAAAAGCGCAAGCGGGTCGCGGTCGATATACTCCACGCGGTAGTCCTTGTAATCGCTAAGAAACAGCGCGGGCGCGGGCAGAGGCGGAGTGGGGATATACGTTACCGGGTACTCGGCGGGATACCTATGCGCGATTTCCCAGGTTTCGCCGTCAAGTTCCAAAACGTAGTCGTAGGCGGCGGTTTTGCCGTTTTGTGTGTAGCCGGCGAAGATGTAGATAATGCCGTCCCCGGTCGGGAGGGTTATCCCGGCTTTTTCCGCTTCGGAAAAGCCCTTTACCTGTTCGAGGTAGACTACTTCGCCGCCTTGATTTAAGATGTCGGAGCTTACTTTTTCTTTTGCGGTTTGGGAGCTTTCCAAGATAGCAGTAGCCGAAGCGGGCGGCGGCGTTTCCGCGCTACCCGCGCCCAACGCGCAGGCGGCGAGTGTAAGCGCGCTTATCAGTACGACCGAAGCTACCACGGCAAAGCGCGTAGGTTGTTTATTTTTCATTATAGAACCTAATCTTTCTTTCAGTTGGCGTTTCTCCTCGCACATAGTTGTGGAAAAAACCGCCCTGGGAATGGTTGAGCCGTCCGCGGCAACGTATATCAGCGTTTCGCCGTAGCATTGTATACCGTTTTCGTCAAGGCGGCGTATAACCGCCTCGTCGCAGGATATTTCAGCTGCGCGGTCAATTTCGCGGCGCACGAGCCACACAATAGGGTTAAACCAATGCAACGCGCAGGCGAGCATTGTGAGCCACTTGACAAGCACATCGTGCCGCCGGAGGTGCGTCAGTTCGTGCAGGAGGACGCAGTGAAGCTGCGCGTCCGTGTACTCTTTATCGGGCAGTAAAATCATAGGCTTGAAAAAGCCGATTAGCATAGGCGTTGACACAAGCGCGTTGCGATACAGGCGCGGCGTTTTCCCGCTTCCGCCGCACAGTTCCGAGAGCGCGGCGAGTTCCGCGTCCTTCGCGGGGCTGTTGCGACGTTTGAGTTTTCCCTTGAAGCGGAAATACCGGAACACGAGGTTTAGTATTACGCACTCAAAGCCTATCAGCGGCAGAATGAAAATGTTGTTTAATATTTGAGCTTTCCACTGCGTTCTGACGTTTACTTCGGCGATTTTTTCAAGTCCCGCGATATCTATTTGCCGCGCTTCGTCTAAGGTTTTAGGCGGCGCGTAGCCGGTTTCCGCCATAACCAGGCGCGTCTGGTACTCCCCGCCCGAGATTAGCCGTTCGCGTACCGCGCCGCTGATTGTCGGAACGTCCGGCGCAAACCGTATCACGCCCGAAGCAGGCAGAAGCAAAGCGGCAAGCACAATGAACCACAGATAATACTGCGAAAGTTTAGGCAAACGCTCGCGCAAAAGCGGTTTCAGCAGAAACAGCACAAGCGCGATGACGCTCCCCGACAGCGACATTACAATTATCGCGCGGGTGACGCTTTCAAGGCTCATTTTCCCTCACCGCCTGACTTGAAATATTCGCGAAGCTCGTCGATGTCGGCGTCCGTGAGGTGACCGTTCCGCACCATAGCTATTGCGAGCTTCTGCGCGGAGCCGAATTTTTTGAGAACCGCCCGCTCCTCCGCGAGCAGGTACTCGTCCTCGCTGACAAGCGGCGCGTACTCCGCGGGCCCGTACTTATCAAGCGGCTCGATAATCCCCTTGTCGCGAAGCCGCAGTACAAGCGTCTGCACAGTGGACTTGTTCCAATTTTGACAGCGCGTAAGCTCGTCGCGCAGCTCCGCAAGCGTCAAAGCCCGCCCTTCGCGCCACAAAATCCGCATAACCTGAAGCTCCGCGTCAGTAATGTTGTTGTGTATAGGCAAGTAGTATCCTCCTAAGCGTCTGAATTACAGCTGTAAGTATATATTACACCTGTAATGCGATTTTGTCAAGAGGGAGTTTGACAGGGGAGTGGCAAAACGCGGATTATAGAAAGTGTATCACAGAAAACGGGACTTCGCCTTTGTCGTGAGAGGCGCGCCATTTAAGTTTCGCCACGCCAAAGCGGTTATAGGCTTCGGTAAATACCGCGAGAACCGCTTGCAGCGTCTCAAGTTTTCTCGGAAAACA
>JAISJH010000095.1 GCA_031261635.1 Oscillospiraceae bacterium | reverse complement strand
ATTTGCGAAATTCTACAATGCGAGCGTTTCGCCGTCCGCGGAGGACCGGCTTCGCAATGACGGTGCGCCGGGGCGGCGCACCTCGCTGATTTGTCAGTCAAACCCGACAATAGCTATATTTTGCAATTCATTTTCGCCAAGCGCGATGTAGCGCAAATACGAATCTACGAAATCCATATCGTCGCCGTTTCGCTCAAATTGAGCCATAACGTGTTCGCGGGTGGTATGATGAACTTTCCCGCCCTCGTCGCTCGACAATATTCGCTCGCACAATTCAATTGAACGCCGCTAATTCCCTATGCTGCCTATATCTATGTTAAACTCACCAATGATGCCCAAAGGCAACTTATCTACATAATAATTATACCTATATAGCTCATCGGTTTTTACAAGACAAAGTGTAGACAGTCCGTCGAAATTACTAAACCATTGGTTACTTACACTTTCTACGATGACCAGCGAATATTGCGTGTTTACTGTTTCTAATTTATAGTTGCCATAAATCTTTTTTTCGTGTAACACGCCTTGAATATGTTGCGAATTTCCGCTATCCCCGCCGATAAGGGTATCTTGAATAATTTCGCCGTCTATATAATCTATTAAATACTGAATATCCGACTTCAATGAAAGCGAAGCAGACTTAGCTGTTTCCGAGAACATCTGATATAGCGGCTCTGCCTCTCTGTTATTCAGCGCATACACTATAGCCGCAGCACGGTGTGCAATCGCTTTGCTATCGGACTTCAACACATAGTAATCAAATATTTTCCAATTAAAAATGATGACAAAAAGAATAAACAATACAAAAACTACTTTATTACATTTTCTTTTTGCTTTCATAATATTGACCCACCTGCCGCGCAACAAGTAGCATACGCGTCTAACGCCAAATAAACCCCTCACCCCAAAAGCTCCACTATCAGCGACATTCTCGCGAACATACCGTTCCGCACCTGCTCAAAGTAGGCGGCTCGCGGGTCGCCGTCAACGTCCTCCGATATCTCGTCAACGCGCGGAAGCGGGTGCATTACCAGCGCGTCGGGCTTTGCGCGCTCTAGCGTTTCAGCGGTCAGTATGTAGCTGCCCTTGTATTTTTCATACTCCTCGGGGCGTTCAAAACGCTCTTTTTGTATGCGCGTCATATAGATTATATCGAGGCCGGGAATTGCGTCGTCCAAATCGCGGGTTTGCGAATATTTCAGCGCGTTTTTATCCATAAACTCCAATACATCGAGCGGCATATCAAGCCCGGGAGGCGAGATTAACACATATTCGATTCCCGGAAACGCCGCTAAAGCCATAACCAACGCCCGAACCGTTCGCCCGTACAATAAATCACCAACTATCCCGATTTTGAAATTCCCGATACCACCGCGCCTTAGCGCAATGGTCGTCAAATCGGCAAGCGTCTGCGTAGGGTGCAGATGCGCCCCGTCCCCGGCGTTGATAACCGGCACGGAGCTATATTTAGCGGCAAGTTCCGCGTCCCCCGCTACGGGGCTTCGGATAGCGATAATATCGGCAAAACTCGCGACAACGCGTATAGTATCCTGCAAACTCTCCCCCTTAGCGGTGCTGCTGGTCGCCGGGTCGTCAAAGCCGAACACCGTACCGCCGAGGCGCAGCATAGCCGCCTGAAACGAAAAGCGCGTCCGCGTACTCGGCTCAAAAAACAGCGTTCCCAAAAGTTTACCCTCGCAGGCTTTTGCGTAATCGCCCGGCTTTTTCATAATCCCCAAAGTGCGCGAATGGAACGCGCCCCACCATTCGGGCGTGATGTTTTCAAGCGTAAGCAAATGTTTCATAGCTTTTCCCTCAATCGTATCAGTTGAACAAATTCAGCGGCTTTATACAGTTTTATAAAACCGCCCGGCTGAAGCAGAGACGGCAGGATTTCGCCGTCAGCGGATAACAGGGCGGGAACTCCGCCGCTTACCGTAACGGTAATTTCCGCGTCGCCGCCGATAACCCGCGCCTCCGCGCCGCAACAAACGGGCGTAAGCAATATAGCGTCAACCTCCGGTTCAAGCACAGGCCCGCCCGCCCGCCGCGAATACGCCGTTGAACCCGTAGGCGTTGCGGCAATCAAGCCGTCGCCCAGATACCGCGCGGTTTCGCGCCCGCCAATCTCCACGACAACCCGCAGCGGCAGTCCCGACGCTCCCCTGTGAAATACAAGCTCGTTGAACGCGTAGCCGCTCTGACCGTCGCTCGCTTCATAGCGCAGAAGCGAGCGGCGTTCAGTAACAAACTTCCCCGAAGCGATAGCCTCCAACCCCGCTTCAAGCTTATCGCGCCCAAACGCCGACAAAAAACCAACATCGCCAAAGTTTATCCCAAGCACAGGCATATTCAGCAAAGCGGACTTCTTAGCGGCACGCAAAAGCGTACCGTCCCCCCCAAGGCAAATCATAAGCTCGCGCCCGGTAAGTTGTAAGCGCTCGGCAAAGCGCCGAACCTCAAGCTCAAAAGCCCCGTCAGGGTCGCGCAAAGGATTAGCGTAAAATGTAAGCATACACACCCCAATTGGCAAATAACAGTTATCAAATATCAAATATCAGAGACGTAGGTTAGTAGCCGCAACCCTCGCGGTTATCGCGGCCGCGTCCAAGCCCAGTTCGCGGCGCAATTCCGCAACCGTGCCGTGTGTTATAAAACTGTCACCGGTATTTATCAGCAGTACGCGCCCGGGAACCTTACCGCTTTCAGCCAGCTTGCTTATCAACTGCTGCCCAATTGAGCCGCTTGCCACAACGTCCTCGGCTACTACCAAAAAGCCGGTTTTTTCTAGCGACTGCGATATCTCGTCAGTATCAAGTGGTTTTAGCGTTAATAGGCGAATAAAATCTACCTCAATCCCTTTTTCTTTCAACATCTTAATGGCCGCATACGGCTCCGCGCTGTACGCTCCGTAGCTCACTATCGTAACGGTCGCGTTTTCCACCGTCACACTGCGCGGGACATCAACCTCCGCGCCTTTAGGATAGCGCACGGCTAAGGGCGAGCTTTGCGACAAACTCCCGCGCAGAACCGCCTTCAACTCCTTATAATTCGCGGGTGCCACAACCTTCATATTAGGAATTTGAGTCAAAAACCCCACATCAAAAACGCCCTGGTGAGTAACGCCGTCATTCGGAACCACGCCCGCCCTGTCAACGCATAAAACCACCGGCAAATTCAAAATGGCCGTATCCTCAATTACATTATCAAGCGCCCGCTGCAAAAACGTAGAGTATAGCGCGGCAAAGGGACGAAGCCCCTGCTTCGCTAAACCTCCCGCAAAAGTTACGGCGTGACCCTCCGCGATACCTACGTCAAAAAAACGCTCGGGATACCTCAAAGAAAACTCCGTCAAGCCCGTTCCGTCGGCCATTGCCGCAGTAATCGCGCAAACCCGCGTATCCTCCTCCGCAAGCTCGCATAAAGCTTCCCCGAAGGCGTCTGAAAAGGACGCTACTCCCTCCGCGCGTGTTTCCGCAATTCCCGCCTCGATATCAAAGGGCGAAACCCCGTGATATAGCCCCGGGTTCTCAACAGCCGGCTTATAACCGCGCCCCTTCTGCGTAACAACGTGAACAAGCGTAGGCACACCGAGCGACTTCGCAAGCGACAAAAAGCCAATAAGCTCTTTTTCGTTATGACCGTCAATAGGCCCCATAACCCTAAAGCCGAGCTGCTCAAAGAGGTTGCCGCCGAGTAAGGCTCCTTTAGCGGCCTCTTTGACGCGGTGAATAGCGCGGTATAGCGTATCGCCGCCGGGAAGTCGTGACAGGCCAGCCTTTATCCGCTGTTTAGCCCTAAAATACGGCAAGCCGGAAAACGCGAAACCAAGCACCCGCGCGATAGCCCCGACATTGCGCGAAATGCTCATACCATTGTTATTGAGAATTACCACAAGCGGCTCGCCGCTCTGCCCGGCGTTAACTAACCCCTCATAGGCAAGCCCCCCGGTCAAGGCTCCGTCGCCGACGATACAGCAAACGTCATAGTCGCCGCCGCTAAGTGTCCGCGCCGTAGCCATACCGAGCGCAAGCGAGATACTGTTAGACGCGTGACCCGCGATAAACGCGTCAGCGTCCGACTCTGCGGGACTGGGAAAACCCGATAAGCCGCCGTATTTGCGCAAAGTGGAAAACTTATCAGCGCGCCCCGACAGCAGTTTATGCGAGTAACTCTGGTGTCCGACATCAAAAACAATCCTGTCGCGGAAAGGGTCATACACGCTATGCACGGCAAGCGTAAGCTCCACCGCGCCCAAATTAGAAGCGAGATGACCCCCGTTAGCCCCAACCGCGTCAAGAATAACGCGCCGAAGCTCCCCAGCAGTTGTCGGCATAGAAAACCCCTTTTGACAATTGATAATTGACAATTGACAATTGATAATTACGCGGGTTTGGACGCGGGTTGCGCCGCAACGGACGCACCCCCGTCCAAACCCCACGTCTCTGATATTTGATATTTGATAACTGTTAACTTAATTACTAACTGTTGTTCCTAGTTTTTCGCCCATAATAACCCTGTAAATATTCCCCGGTTCCTCGAGCGCGAACACAATAACCGGGATATGGTTATCCATAGAGAGGCTCGTGGCGGTACTGTCCATAACGGCTAACTGGCGGCTAAGTACATCGGCGTATGTAATCGCGTCGAAGCGTATAGCCCCGGGGTTTATGTTCGGGTCGCTGTCATAAACGCCGTCAACGTTTTTCGCGAGCAGTATAGCCTGTGCGCCGATTTCAGCGGCATAGAGCGCGGCGGCGGTATCGGTAGAAAAAAACGGCCTCCCGGTGCCGCAGGCGAAAATGACGACGCGCCCCTTTTCGAGGTGACGGAGCGCTCTCGCGCGGATATACGGCTCGGCAACGGCGCGAATTTCAAGCGCGGTCTGAACGCGCACGTCAACGCCCATTTGTTCGAGAGTATCCGCGACAGCAAGCGAATTGATAACAGTCGCCATCATTCCCATATGGTCGGCGCGAACGCGGTCAACCTTGCCGTTGCCGTCCTTGACGCCGCGCCAGATGTTGCCGCCGCCGATAACAACGCCGACCTGGATACCCGCGTCATTACAAACTTTCAAGGCTTCGCACACCCTGCGGATAACCTCAAAATTGAGCGGGCTGCCAACGCCCCCGCCGCCCAAAGCCTCCCCGCTGACTTTCAGCAGTACGCGCTTATAGAGTGGTTTTTCCATAGCAAACTCCTTTTTGTTAAAAACAAATAACAGTTATCAAATATCAAATATCAAATAGCCGTAGATTATACGTTGCGGGTAATTCTGTCGTTGCGGGTAATTCTGTCGTTGCGGGTAATTCCAACATTGCTGGTGCCTGTAGGGGCGAGGCTCGCCTCGCCCGGATTGCGCAACCTTCGTCCAACCTTCGTCCAACCCCGTATCGGCGAAGCCCCCTCCCCCGTCATTGCGAAGCCGCCACCGCACTTGCGATACGTACAATTGTTATGCGGCAAAGCAATCCAGGGTTGACGTAGAACCCCCGTGTGCGTCCCTCGTAATTATTCATTATCAATTGTCAATTGTCAATTGTAATAACCCCCGGCACTGGATTGCTTCGCGCCTAAAACATTGTACGTATCGCAAGCCTCCCGGCGCTTCGCAATGACGAACTTTTGAGTTTTCCGCGCTTTGTTTACAGCAAAATTCAACGTTTGTCACCGTCCGCGCCCGGCTTCAACCGATACACCCGCTGATTAGAACTCCCGCGCCACTTATGGCTGAACGATTTAAGTTCCTCCACAAAGCGCCCGTCAATCAGCACGTCGATATTATCAAGTAGCCTGTCCCAGTCGGGATTCCCCGCCTCCCGAATTTCCTCTAGCGTGTAGCCGCTGTAGCACCAGACATCGCGCCCCGTCCCGCGCACCCGCTCCGCAAGCTCGGCACATTCGGCGGCCTGAACAAACGGCTCACCGCCCGACAGCGTAAGCCCGGAACAAAGCGGATTGCGCTCAACGCGGCTAAAAAGCTCGTCAACGCTAATCTCCGTACCCGCGTTAAAATCGTGAGTATCGGGATTGTGGCAACCACGGCAACAATGCGGGCAGCCCTGCGTAAATACCACAAAACGCATACCCTCGCCGTCAACAATACTGTCGTCTATAGTGTTAGCAATACGCAAAGAAACGCACCCCGCTACTTATAAAAATCCATACCGTAGTTATAGGCCTCGTCGCTCAGCCAGGCGTTGACCTGACCGCTAATCGTGTCGCCGCTTTTGCCCAGAGCCGCGCCGAAGAACGCGAAGCCGCCGCCCGGCGCGTACTTGTCTATACAGTCGCGAACCATTTTCCGCGCTACCGCCTCGTCGCTCGTCGGTTTCCAGGTGAAACCTCCGGCCATTGCCATTTTCCCCTTGTACTTCTGCTTGAACCCGATTAGGTCGTTCATCTCCTGCGCCGGGTCCCACACGCGCACGCCGAGGTCATAGAAATCGTCGAGGAAAATCTCGCATTTGCCGCAGTTATGAAGCTGTATAGGTATCCCGCGCTCCTTTATCGGGTCAAGGAGTTTATGGTACACCGGCATAAGTATCTCGCGGAACATTTTCAGCGAGATAAAGGGGTTCCCCGCCGCCGCGGTATCGTCGAGCAGATACATCATATCCGGCTCGTAATAATCAAGCGTAGCCTTGACAATCGGCACATACGCGTCAACGAGATAGTGCAGAAGCTCCGCGACTTCCTCCGGCTCCTCCGCAAAGGCGCACAGCCCCTCCGTGAAACCCATAAACGCTATGAACTGCTGAAAGGGCATAAGCCCGATTAGACCCATAGCAACCGACTGCCCCGGGATAAGCCCGGAGGCTTCGCGGTCAATTTTAGCCTGACGCTCCCAGTCAACGTGGGGAAATTCGGGCTTTTTAATAATATCGCGCCATTTGGTAATATCCTCAAGCAGGAACTGTCCCGGCTTAGGGATAAAGGCGAAGTTAGTTTCAGCGTTAGAAACGTAGTTAACGCCCCAAATATCGGTGCGAGTACCGCCCTGATTAGCTGAAAGCCGAATTTCCTCCCAAACGGAAGTACCGATAATCTTAACGGTAGGCTCCTCCTTATACCCCGGAAAACCCATAGTATAAATAGGCACCCGGTCAGGCTGCTCACCCTTAGCGATAGCGAGATACAACTCGCGAGGTGTCATTTTAGTGGACATAGCTACCTCCAGTGAAAAATAATAAGTAATAAAAACCTGTACTAAAACCTTGCACAATCTGTACTAAACCTTGCACAACCTGTTCTAAAACCTTGCACAACCTGTACTAAACCTTGCACAACCTGTACTAAAACCTTGCACAATCCGACTGTAGAGGCGACCTTTGGTCGCCCGCGGGTTCCACACCGACGCAATGACGCGCAGGGCATAGTGCGCCGCCCATCGTCCCGGCATCGTCCGCCGTCCCGGCGCAGTGCGCCGACGTAGGGACTGGGCAAAGCCCAGTCCGTCATTGCGAAGCACCGGTAAGCCCGCGATACGTAGGACGTTACAGGTGCGAAGCAATCCAGTGCCGGGGGGACAACATACGTCCCAACGTATCTTGGGTGCCTACGTCAACCCTGGATTGCTTCGCCGCATTTCATTAACTACGTATCGCAAGTGCGGTGGCGGCTTCGCAAAGACGGTGCGCCGGGGGGCGCACCACGGGCAGGGCAAGCCCTGCCTAGCCCCGCGCACGGCGCGGGGTGGGCGGGTTTGAAACCCGCCCCTACGTCACCCGCGCAACCTTCGTCCAATCCATCGTAATTATTCATTATCAATTATCAATTATCAATTATCAATTGTCATAACCCTCGTCTCTGATATTTGATATTTGCTATCTGATATCTGAACCAATGTATACGACATTTTTCAACGCGCCCTTAGTGCTATCCTCTAAGGCCTCTTTAATGTTATCAAGCGTAAAGCGGTTAGTCAGCAGCGCGGCGATATCGACGCGCCCGGTGCGGTAGTAGTCCATATAAATCGGTATATCTTTCCGCAGGTTTATCGCGCCCATAACGCTGCCGGTTATGCGTTTGCCGAACAGCAGCTCCATACCGTTGATGTTGTGGAGGTACTCGTTTTCCCAGAGTTCGTGGCCTACTATGACCGTCTGCCCCCATTTCGCGGTTATATCAAAAGCGTTGCGCTTGATGGTTTTCCCGGCGACGGCGACTATAGCGTGGTCAACGCCGTAAGCGTCGCCCTCGCCCGTGCCGCCGCTGAAAACGCCTGTAATGCGCTTCAGTTCCTCCTGAACGTTCTGCGTTTTAGGGTTAATCGTGTGAGTAGCGCCAAAACGCTTCGCGGCCTCGAGTTTTACCTCCATAGTGTCGACCGCGATAATCGGTATCGCGCCGGAGAGTTTCGCGCCCATAATCGCCGACAAGCCAACGCCTCCGCAACCGATTACGCCGAAGCTCTCACCCGGTTTAATCTTGCAACGGTTCAGCACAGCCCCGAAGCCCGACATAAACCCGCAGGCAAGCGCGGAGCCAATCTCAAAGGGAATATCGTCGTCGATTTTGCAGAGCATATTTTCGTGAGCGTTAGTATACTCCGCAAAGCCTGACGCGCCCGAACAGGTCTGAGTAATCCGCTCGCCGTTCAGCCGCGTATAGGGACTGGGAACCCTAAAACTCATAGCGGGGATATTCTCGCAGAACCACTCCTGCCCGATTAAACAGGGCTTGCAATGCCCGCAACCCTGCCGGATTTCCGTACAAAGCACGCGGTCGCCGGGTTTGACATACGTCACGCCGCTCCCAACCGCGTCAACAATCCCGGCGATTTCGTGTCCCGCGATACCGGGACCCTCATAGGCACCGTGTTCCCCCCAAAGGGCGTGAATGTCCGAGTGACAGATAGTGCAGGTCATAATTTTGATACGAGCCTCAAACTCGCCGGGTTCGTCAAGCGTAACGGTCTCGACAACAATATCCTCACCCATACGGGGGACAATAGCGGCCTTAATACGCATTGCGGTGTACCTCCTTTAGTTAAACAGCGGTTTGTAAATAATATTTATCAAATTTGTTCTCGATAATTTCACGGTAAACGGTAACCGGCTTTACAATACCGCCCGCCGGGACTTCGGCGAACGGCGGCAAAGTCGCGAGCGGCAAACATTCGCCGTCCTCCTCCATACCGCTTATATGCAGTTCAAGAGCTTCAAGCGCCATTTCCCCTGCCTGCAGGAGCGTGCTTCCATAGGACGTACAGCCCGGTAAATCCGGCCAGTATACGCCGAAGCTACCGTCCGAAGTCGGCTCAAATACGGCATAGTAAGTTATTTTACGCATTTTTAGAACCTCCTGTTCTGTCTTTAACAAGTCCCGCTTGTTTCCAAATGCTGTTCAGAGTAAAAGGCGGAATATCTCCCGGGTGATTTGCGACGGTAACACGACCGGGTTTTAGCGAATGCTTAAACTGCCTGTGCGAAGTGGCCTTACCGGATAACTCCACCCAACCGTCGGCAAGTAAAACCCGCACAACTTCTCTAACCCGAATTTCGTTCACCCCCGCCCCTACGTAACCTACGTCCAAACTATCGTCTCTGATATTTGATATTTGCTAACTGTTATCTGTTAACTGTTATCTGTCAAATATGCGCCGCGCCGTCGACAATCAAATTCTGCCCGCAGACGAACAAATTCTCCTGCGCGAAGAACATAGCTACGCGCGCAATATCAATCGGCTCGGCAACTCTGCCTATCGGTGTTACGCTTGCCACGTAGTCAAATTCCTCCTGCGTCGAATCTTTTTTCATCGGGGTATTGACCATACCTGGCGAGATAGAGTTAAAGATAATGTTATCGGGAGCGTATTTACTGGCGAAGGCTTTGGTCTGGGTAATAGCCGCGCCTTTGCTTGATACGTAGGCGGGGGAACTGTACTGTCCGTCAACGCCGCAGACGCTTGTTATGTTGACAACGCGCCCGAAGTGTTTTTCTTTCATAGAGGGCAGCACGGCAAGGCACATTAAATAATGCCCCATAGCGTGTATTCTGAAAAAACGCAAATACTCCTCCGGCGGCTGCTGTTCAAACAGGTCGCGGAAGGTCTGCCCCGGTTTGAGGTCAGACTCCACCCCGGCGTTATTGATAAGGATATCAACGCCGCCAAAAGCGTTCGTAACCTGTTTAACGCCGTTATAAACCGCGATTTCATTAGAAACGTCGCAGGCGACAGCGAGAACGTCCGGCGTATAACGTCTGCACTCCGCGGCTGTTTCCTTCAGTTTGTCAAGTCTGCGTCCAAAGAGGGCGACTTTAGCGCCGCCTTTGGCGAGTTCCTCCGCGCAGGAGCGTCCTATACCCGTTCCCGCGCCCGTTACGATTGCCGTTCTGCCTGTGAAACCGTAGTCAAGGTATTTAGCCATTGTGTAACACCACCCCGTCAAGTTGTAATCTGGTTTGCAGCTGTGCAATACCGAGTTTAGCGAAATTTCCGCCGTCTTTGAGAAGCGCGGCGGCGGTACCCGCGGCCTGTCCCGTAACCGCGCAGGGAGGAATAACCCGCGTAACGTCCCAGAGTTCGTCCGATACGGAGATACAGCGCCCCGCCGCGAGCAGATTAGGAATTTTTTTAGTGTAGAGCGTCTTATAGGAAAGCTCAAACACGGGACCGCGCTTGCGCCAGTCGGGCGTCATACCGATTGAATCCTCTACGCGAACGCGGTCGGTATCAAGCTCCTGCGTAATAGCCCCGACCAAACGCCGCGACATACGGACAAGCGGAATAGCCGAAGTGCGGACAGGTACTACGCCGCTTTTGAGAATGTCGGCGTACATAGACTTATGCGCCGTTATGACCGCGTTAGAGAGTTCCGCGCCGTCAACGCCGGAAAAACGCGCTCCCGCAATAGTCTGTATCTTGTCAGAGTTATACTCGGTAGTCTTGTCGTACTCTCTGTCGGGGACGATATCCGCAAGCCCGAACATTTTGAGTTTCAACTCCGGGTCGTTCTGTTCAAGATAGTAGTACCAGCTCGCAAGCCCGTTACCCGTACCGTAGAGCGCCGTGGGAGCGTCCGCGAACGCGCAGATATCCGCGTCGCCCGTAGCGTCTATGACGTTTTTGACGGCTATAGCTCCGCGCCCCGATTTATTTTCAATCAGGACGTGACTTATCGTACCGTCGGCGTTCTGCGCGACGCCGGCGGCAATGGTTCCGTAAAGTATACGCACCCCTAGGTTTAATAGCAGCTCCTCGACGGCGAGCGCGAAGAAATGCGGGTTGAAGCGCGTGAGGTAGCGGTTCTTGATTTTGTTCTCCCGCGAGCCGCCGTCAAGCCAGGCCGTAGGGTAGCTGTCCTCCGCGCCGTGCTTTATAGAAAGTTTTAACAGCTCCTCCGCAAGCCCGAACGAGATTTGCGTACCCGCGCCGTCGCAGAGCGGCAGGTAAATGGTAATCAAGCCGAGCGTGGCCATACCGCCGAGGGCGAACTCGCGCTCAAGCAAAATAACGTCAGAACCGCCGCGAGCCGCCGCTATAGCGGCCGCAACGCCTGCGATACCACCGCCGCAGACAAGCGTTTGACAACTGTGCGCGACAGGAAGCTGCCGCGAGGCTTCGTAAATAGTAATATCCATAATGAATATAGTATATCACAATCCCAAGCATTTTGCAAGAGGCAACAAGCGGCAAATAACAGTTATCAAATATCAAATATCAGAGACGAGGGTTTGGACAATTGACAATTGACAATTGATAATGAATAATTACGATGGATTGGACGGGGATTGCGCGAGGGACGTAGGGGCGGGTTTCAAACCCGCCCTCCCCGCGCCGTGCGCGTGGTGCGCCGCACGGCGCACCGTCATTGCGAGCCGCGCGAAGCAATCCAAGCCCAGTACCTACGTCCAAACCCCCGTCGCAACCCTCGTCCAAACTTATTCCCCTCTTGGGAGGGGTGCCGCCCGCAGGCGGCGGGGTGGTTTCCCGCGCCCTGCCCGTGGTGCGCCGCACGGCGCGGGGCAGGGCAGCGCCCTGCCCGTCTTTGCGAAGCCGCCACCGCACTTGCGATACGCACCAATGAAACGCAGCGAAGCAATCCAGGGTTGACGTACAATCCTACGATACGTGAGACGTATGTTGTCCTCCCGGCACTGGATTGCTTCGCACCTGTAACGCCCTACGTATCTTGGGCTTACCGGTGCTTCGCAATGACGGTGCGCCGCGCGGCGCACCCCGCGCGCGAAAATTATCAATTATCAATTATCAATTGTCAATTATCAATTGTCATAACGCCGCCAAAGCTACCGCTCTCGCAACAGCGTCGCCAAGGCGCGGGTCGAAGGCTTCCGGCAACAGTTTATCCCGCGACGGCTTATCCCCCGCGAGGTCAGCTATCGCGTCAGCGGCGGCGAGCTTCATCGCCTCCGTAATACGCTTCGCCCGAACCGACAACGCGCCCTTGAAAATCCCCGGAAAGGCCAGAACGTTGTTTATCTGGTTCGGAAAATCGCTTCTGCCGGTTCCGACAATCGCGGCGCCCGCGCTTAGGGCTACATCGGGCATAATCTCCGGCGTAGGGTTAGCCATTGCGAATATTACAGGCTCGCCTGACATTGAGCGCACCATATCCGCGCTAAGGATACCGGGCGCGGAAACACCTATAAACAGGTTAGCGCCCTTGACCGCCGTATCAAGCCCGCCGTGCAGACCTGCCGGGTTAGTCCACTCCGCAAGCTCCCTTGTGGCGGGATTGAGCCAAGGCTCATCGCGGTGAATTATCCCCCTGGAGGATACCATAGTTATATTTGTTAAACCCCGGCTTTTCAGCAGGAGCGCGATTGCCGTACCTGCCGCACCCGAGCCGGAGATTACCGCCCGAACGTCTGAAATATCGCGTTCAAGCACTTTCAGCGCGTTAGTCAAAGCCGCGAGTACAACAACCGCCGTACCGTGCTGGTCGTCGTGAAAAACCGGGATATCAAGCCGCTCCTGCAACCTGCGCTCAATCTCAAAACAGCGCGGCGCGGAAATATCCTCGAGGTTAATCCCGCCAAAGCTCCCCGCAAGCAAGGCGACGGTTTCAACTATAGCGTCAACGTCTTTGGTTCGCAGACAAAGCGGCACAGCGTCAACGCCCCCAAAGGCTTTGAACAGCGCGCATTTGCCCTCCATAACAGGCATAGCGGCTTCAGGCCCGATATCGCCGAGACCTAGAACCGCCGTGCCGTCAGTAACGACCGCGATAGTGTTCCGTCGCTGGGTAAGCGTAAAGCTCTTGTCATAATCCCCGGCAATGGCAAGGCAAGGCGCGGCAACCCCCGGGGTATACGCAATCGAAAGCGCGTCCTTGCTGTCAATCGCCATCTTAGGCACGGTAGAAAGCTTGCCGCCCCAACGTTCGTGCGCGGCAAGTGATAAAGCGGAATAATCCATTTGTTAGGCTCCTAAAATTATGCTTAGTCTAATTCGTCGTATTCCCCCGCGCGAACCTCGGCAAGGGCGGGGGTTAAATGCAACTACGCCCTTTCGATTTCAATAACTTTCCTCGGGCATTTTTCCGCGCAGGTGCCGCAGTGGCTGCATTTTGCGTAGTCTATCACGGCGAGGTTATCGTCTAGGCTTATCGCGTTCTCGGGGCAGGCTTTGACGCAAATTCCGCAGGCTATACAGCCCGCTTCGCAGAGTTTACGCACTGCCGCGCCCTTTGCGTGGGAATTACAACCCACGCGGTAGGTCGCCGCGTAGGGGACGGTTGTAATCAGCCGCTTCGGGCAATGTTTAACGCACTGTCCGCAGGCCGTACAGAGTTCGCGGTTGACAAAGGCCACGCCGTTAACGAGCGACAAGGCGCCCGTCGGGCAAGTTCTCGTACAGCTTCCAAGTCCCAAACACCCGAAGCGGCAGGTAAGCGGGCCGCCGCCTATGGCGTTCAGCGCGGCGAAGCAGTCGTCAAGCCCGGTATAGTCGTACTGCCGCTCACTGCGCTTGCCTCCCGAACAGCGCACGAAGGCCGTGACGCGCTCCGGCGCTGTGGCTTCAACGCTCATCACCGCCGCGACTTTCGCCGTAACCTCCGCTCCGCCGGGAACGCAGAGGTTAGGTTCCGCGTTCCCGGCAACCACCGACGAGGCGTAATTTGAACAGCCCGCAAAGCCACAGCCGCCGCAGTTAGCCCCCGGCAAAATTTCAATTATTTCACCCTCACGCGGGTCACTCTCAACCGCAAAAACCCGCGAAGCAAACGACAAGGCCGCGCCAAAAACAACACCCAAGCCGCCAAGTATTCCCGCAGGGATTATAACTTCAAACATACGATTTCCTCAATATTAAGTTAGTATGTATTAGAACTGTGCAAATTTGTATCTACTTGTAACTATTCAAGTTGATATATCTTAGAACTATTCAAGTTGGTATATCTTAGAACTATTCAGAAATTAAGAAGCTACATTAAAAACGCGAAAGACTAAAAAGTTCGTCATTGCGAAGCACCGATAAGCTCAACATACAACGCGGTCTAGGTGCGAAGCAATCCAGTAGTACAAGCCGCAGATACGTATGTTACGCTCCCGGCACTGGATTGCCGCGCCGGTCTCAATCCTACGTATCGCAAGCGTTCCGCGGCTCGCAATGACGGGCAGGGCGCGCCCTGCCCCTACAAGGTAGTCAAACCCGTCAATTGATTTTCAGCCCGGAGAAGCCCATAAACGCCTAGTTGATTTTCAGCCCGGAAAAGCCCATAAACGCCAGCGACAGCAAGCCCGCCGTTACGAGCGCAATCGGGAAGCCCTCGAAGGCCTCCGGGTAGTCGGCGGTTAAATCAAGCCGCTCGCGGAGGGACGCGAAAATTATTATCGCGAGCGTAAAGCCTAAACCGCCTGTCAGACCGTAGATAACGCTTCCGAGTAGATTATAGTCATTCTGCGTATTCAGCAGTACCACGCCGAGTACCGCGCAGTTAGTCGTTATCAGCGGCAGGTAAATCCCCAAAGCCAGGTATAAGCCCGGCATAACCTTTTGCAGGAACATTTCTATGAACTGTACTAAACTCGCTATAATAAGGATATACGCTATCGTCTGCATAAATTCAAGGTTTAGCGGAACCAGCACGTAGGCGTTAATAAGCCAGCAGAACAGGCTCGCTATCGCCATAACCGCCGTAACCGCCGCGCCCATTCCGAGCGCGGTATCAACCTTTTTCGATACTCCCACAAAGGGGCAGATACCGAGGAATTTCACAAGCACGAAATTTTCCGCGAGAATAGCTCCGAGCGCGACGGATAAAATAGCTGAAAAACTCATTTCGCAATAGCCTCCCCGCCGTTATTTCTTGTTTTGCGCTTTTGTATATACTGCACGAGCGCGATTAGCGAGCCTAGAGCTAAGAAACCCCCAAAGGGCAGTACAACGAGTAAAGCCGGATATTCAGAGGGGAGAAGCCTAAAACCCTCGCCGCCATTGAGAATACCGCCGCCGAAGGTGCCGTTCCCAAGAAACTCCCTAACAACGCTTATCAGCGTTAGCACAAGCGTATAGCCTAAGCCCTGCCCAACGCCGTCAACAGCCGAGAGCAGTACGGTGTTCTTAGCGGCAAAGGCTTCCGCGCGCCCGAGTATGATACAGTTGACGGCAATAAGCGGTATAAACACCCCGAGCGAACTCGAAAGCGCCGGGACAAACGCTTTGAGTATAAGGTCAACCATAGTGACGAAGCCCGTAATAACGACTATAAAACAGGCGATACGCACCTTAGACGGTATAATCTTACGCAAGAGCGCGATTACAACGTTAGAACAGGTAAGAATAATCAGCACGGACACGCCCATACCAACGCCGTTGAACAGCGAGGTTGAGATAGCCATAGTGCTGCACATACCGAGAAGCTGTACAAGCACCGGGTTATTGGCTAACAAGCCTTGCAGAAATGTTTTTTTGACTGTCATCAGCTAACCTCTCCCACCAGGCGCAACGCGCCGTTAACTCCGTCAACTATAGCCCTGCTTGTGATTGTCGCGCCAGTTAAAGCGTCGATAGTTCCGCCGTCTTTTGAAAGCGCGGCGGACTGTGAAAGACCCGCGAACTGCGCCCGCCACTCGGGTTTGTCGGCATTGGTCCCGAGGTTAGCCGTTTCCGTCATTGAAATTATCGCAACGCCTGTAACGGTTATCTTATCTACGTCAATCCCGGTAACGAGGTTTATCGCGCCTCCAAAACCATTAGGCGCGGTTTCAACGACGTAGCCGACGCTCTCGCCGCCCACAACAGCGGAGTACACGCCGGAAACGGAAGTCTCAACGTAGCTGTCGGCGGGAAGCACCTCACGCATAGCGTTATCACGCGAGTGTTCCGTAAGCTCCGCAATAGGTTTTTGAGTAACGGAGTTAACGCAACCAAGCGCCCCCGCTGTAATAAGCGAGATTAAGCCCAAAACAATAACAGGCTTGAAAAGTCCGGATTTTTTCTTATCCATATGCAGATAATCTCCTTGTGGCAGTTTTATTAAAAACGCGATAGGCTCAAAAGTTCGTCATTGCGAGCGCCGGGAAACTCGACTTATAACCCGGTCTAGGCGCGAAGCAATCCAGTAGTAAAAGCCACAGATACGTATGTTACGCCCCCGGCACTGGATTGCCGCGCCGGTTTCACCGCTACGTATCGCAAGCTTACCGCGGCTCGCAATGACGGCGCACTGCGCCGGGACGGGGGAAGGGCTTATGCGGTAGCCGATAGCCGGTTGAACCCGCGGGCGACCAAAGGTCGCCCCTACATTGGCGTGTGCGTTGTAAATCACCGCCCGCAACCCACGTCCAAACCTTCGTCTCTGATATTTGATATTTGATAACTGTTAACTGTCACTGTCCGTATATTTTGCGTTTCCCGGCCTTGTCGAGTAGCCAGGTACACGAGTTCATAACGAGTATTGAGTAGCACACGCCCTCGGGGTAGCTTCCGAAGTAACGTATAAAGAGCGTCAGCAAGCCGCAGCCGAGGGCGTAGAACACCTGCCCTTTCGCCGTTACCGGGGAAGTCGCGTAGTCGGTGGCCATAAATATCGCGCCCAGGGCAAGACCGCCGGAACAGATATTCCATAACGCCCAGTCTAAATTAGCTATACCGCCCTTGGGAAAAATGAAGCTTATGATGAACACGGTGGCTATGTAGATTACGGGTATTCTCCAACTGATAATACCGCGCCAGATTAGGTAGATACCGCCGAGCAGGAGCGCGAAGGTTGAAATCTCGCCCATAGAGCCGCCGCTCTGACCCACGAGCTTATCGAGTATCGTCATATTCTGCGGAATTGAGCCGCCATAGAGCGACACAAGCGGAGTAGCCCCGGTAACTGCGTCGGCAAGCGAATAGTCAAAGAACGAGGTATAGGAAAAGGGCTTGACCCAGTTAGTCATAAGAAGCGGCCAGCTGAACATAAAGGCGCGTCCGGCAAGCGCGGGGTTCATAATGTTCTTGCCAATCCCGCCGAACAGTTGCTTGACAACGATAATGGCAAAGCCGCAACCGATAACAGCCGCCCAAAGCGGCACAGTAACCGGCAGACAGTAACTAAGAAGCAAGCCTGTAACCACAGCCGACAAATCAAGCACAGAATCCGGCTTTTTAAGCAAAAACCGGTACAGCCACTCAAAAACAACACAGCTGGCGCAGCAAACAAGCGACAGCACAAGCGCGCGGATACCGAATATATACGCCGCAACAGCCAAAGCGGGTATAAGCGCGACAATTACGTCAAGCATAATCGAGCGCGTATCCTCCTCACCGTGTAAATGAGGAGATGAGGAAACAATAAGTTTAGTATCGTTCACGGGCTTACTCCTTAATAGCTGAAGTAGGTAATCTATTGGGATTGGTAGGATTGTAGAATGTTTGAATTGGTCGGACTGTACGGATTGCCGGACTGTACGGATTATTCGCATTGTCGGACTGGTCGGACTAGTCGGACTATTCGGACTTGTCGTTCCAAACCCTGCGTCCCGGCGCGGTGCGCCGTCTTTGCGAGCCGCGGAAAGCTCGCGATACGTAGGATTGAAACCGGCGAAGCAATCCAGTGCCGGGAGCGTAACATACGTTTCTTTAGCTGTAACTACTGGATTGCTTCGCACCTAAACCGGGTTGTCTGTTAAGCCTTCCGGTGCTCGCAATGACGAACTTTTAAGCTTTATACGTTCTGAATACAGCTTCTTAGCCAACCATTTTCTGTCCTGCGTTTTTGCCTCTGAAATAATCTTTTCAAAATCGTCAGAAAAAGGTTCGCCGCCCCAAAAATACTCCCATTCTGACACAGGCTCAGTATTGATAAATTTTTCCAGTGCTTCCCTTTTGGCTTGAAGCAAAGTAGCCTCCTCGGTTCTTTTTGACACTCTGTTCAGTGGTACCATTGTGGAAGTACGCACCCGCAGATACCGTGCGGGACGCGCCGCAGTCGTTAACGTTGCCATTGTAAGTCACCTCCCTCGTCTCTGATATTTGATATTTGCTATCTGTTATTTATCTTAGCTTTCCCGCTTCGTATCGCCTGTACTAGGTGGAGGCGGCCGGGGCAGATGTAGGCGCAGCTTCCGCATTCCATACAGTCCGCTATGTGAAGCTTTTTCAGTTCGTCGAGTTTATTTTTGCGCTCGTAGGCGTAGAGGTATACCGGCTGCAATCTCATCGGGCATACGCCTATACAGCGTCCGCAGCGTATGCAGACTGAGTTAGTATCCGCGCTGTGGTGTATCTGTTCGGGAGCGAGCGCGACAATGCTGTTAGTGCCTTTGATGACGGGAACGTCCAAATCATATATGGCGTTACCCATCATAGGTCCGCCAAGGAGAACCTTGCGGGCGTCGGCTTTCAGGCCTCCCGCCGCGTCCAAAACCTCCCGAACGGGGGTGCCGATTTTAACGCGCAAATTCTTAGGATAGGCAACTCCCGGGCCCGATACAGTCACAACGCGGCTGATTACCGGAAGCCCCGTTTCAATCGCCTGGTTTAACGACCACGCGGTGTAAACGTTGAACACGACGCAGTTCACGTCCGCGGGCAGTTTGCCGCTCGGAACCTGTCTGCCCGTTACGGCTTGAATAAGCTGCTTCTCGCCGCCCTGCGGGTAGCGCGTTTTTAATACGCGGATTTCTATATCGCTTGTACCCTCGAGCTTTGTTTTAAGCAGGGCTATAGCGTCCGCTTTGTTGGCCTCGACCGCAAGAATGGCCTTGTCAAGGTTCAGAGCGCGGCGCAGGTGGCGTATTCCGCGAAGCACCGCGTCGGCGTCCTCCAGTAGTACGCGGTGGTCGCTCGTTATGTACGGCTCGCACTCCGCTCCGTTGATAATCAGCGTATCCGCGCGGTTCAGCCCCGAAGCTAGCTTATAGTGCGCCGGAAAGGTCGCGCCGCCCATTCCGACTACTCCTGCCTTGTATAGTATCCTTATAATGTCCGTGCTGTAATCGTGTTCGTCAATCGTCTGCGGCACTACCTCCGCGTCAAGCGTGTCGTTGAAATCGTTATCTATAACCACGGAAACAATGCGCCGCCCGTTCGGGTGAAGCCGCTCCTCAACCGCCGCGACGGTACCGCTGACGCTAGAATGAACCGGCGCGGAAATCCCCGCTACGCCCGTAGCGGCCTCGCCGATGACGCTCCCGACACACACGCTGTCGCCCGCGCTGACGCCGGGTTTAGCGGGCGCGCCGATATGCATAGAAAGCGGTATAACAACCTGCTTTGGAGCCGCAAGCTCCTCAATAGCCGAATTGCGCGAGAGGGCTTTGCCGTCATACGGGTGGATACCGCCAAAAAAACTTCGCATAACAACCCCTTAGTACAATGAATAGTTAATAATGAATAGTGAATAATTTTGTAAAGCGATAGACTAACGAACATTATAACACATCTGACGGAAGCTGTCAATAGTGAGATTACGGCGGGAGCACGGCGAGGCTTCGTCTCTGATATTTGATATTTGATAACTGTAAACTGTTAAAAAACCCACACCTGTACAATTATCGCGGCTATTTCTCGCAGCCAGTAGTATGCCTGGAGGTGCGCGGGAGCGTATGATACCACCGCGTACGGCCTGAAGCCTGAGCGTTTCGCGAAATAGTGCGCGCGGTACTGGTGGAAGCCGTCGGTTACTATTACCGCGTCGCCGTTTGCGCTTAGGTTGTTTTCGTTGCTTACCGCCGCCGAATACAGGAGGTTTGCCTCGGTGTTCCGCGACCTGTCCTCCGTGTAAAAGCGCGTCATATCGTAGCCGCGAACCTCGAACCAGCGGCGCATTGCTTCGGCCTCGCTGACAAGCTCGTCGGCGCCCTGACCTCCCGAGAGTATAACCGGCGCGTCCGGGTGTTGTGAAATATAGCCCTCGGCGGCTTCGAGCCGCAGTGTCAGCATAGTGCTTGGCATAGTGTTGTCCGCGGGGGACAGCCCGCAGCCGAGTATGATAACTACAGCGTCGCCGGGGATTTCGCGTGAGTTTGTGTAACAAGACAAAATCTGCGCCGAAGCTATAGCGAAAACCGCAAGCCCCGCCGCTAAGAGCGCTAGTAAAATTCGTATAATAAGCTTTCGCGGCGCGGTATGTCGCATTATGTGTACCTCCGTCGGACTGTGTTATATTATAACATAACGCGGCGGGGTTTGCAACGCGCAAAATTATGGTTGCGTTTTGGGGCGTAGTGTGGTATAATGTAGGAAAGGCAAATTATCGAGGATAAAGCTATGGGGATTGAACGTATACCGGTTGGCGGTATCACGCCGGTTAGGCCTGTTGCCGCGCCCGAGAGGGCTGCGGGAGCGGCGGCTCCGCCTGTGCCGCTGTCCGCCGCTGATTGGGAGAAGCGTATCGGGCCGCCGTATATTGATGACGTTTCAGCGGAGGCTAAGTCGGAGGCCGCTACGCGGCTTGAAAAACAGGCGCAGTGCGAAACCTGCCGCAACCGCAAATATAAGGACGGTTCGGACGACCCGAGTGTGAGCTTCCAGACGCCCACGAAAATCGCGCCGCAGAACGCCGCCAGAGCCGTAGCGGGTCACGAGCGCGAACACGTCGCTCACGAACAGGCCGACGCAAAACGCGAGGGTCGTGAGGTAGTGAGCCAGAGCGTGACGATACATACTTCCGTCTGCCCCGATTGCGGCCGCGTCTACGTATCAGGCGGCACCACGAGAACGACGACGCAGGATAAACAGGACGCTCCGAAGGTTGAAAATAAAGACAAATAACAGATATCAAATATCAAATATCAGAGACGTAATTACAGATAACAGTTAGCAAATATCAGATATTAGAGACGGGGGCTTGGACGTTGGTCGCGGGGATACGTAGGGGCGGGTTTCAAACCCGCCCTCCCCCGTAAATTCCCCTCTTGGGAGGGGTGCCGCCGTAGGCGGCGGGGTGGTTCCCGCGCCGTGCGCGGACGTAACCCCGTCCACCGTCCCGGCGCACCGCGCCGGGACAGGGCAGGGCTTCGCCCTGCTCGTGGTGCGCCCTCCGGCGCACCGTCATTGCGAAGCACCGGCAAGCCTGCGATACGTAGGACGTTACAGGTGCGAAGCAATCCAGTGCCGGGGGGATATGATAATTGATAATTGATAATGAATAATAACGAGGGGCGCACACGGTGGTGCCTACGTCAACCCTGGATTGCTTCGCCGCATATCATAAACTACGTATCGCAAGTGCGGCGGCGGCTTCGCAAAGACGGGCAGGGCGGAGCCCTGCCCCCGCAGGGGGGGCAGGGCGGAGCCCTGCCCCCCCTGCGGGGGCGGGCGCTTCGCTGATACGTTGGTAGGACGTGAGTACGCCGCGCACGGCGCGGGAACCACCCCGCCGCTACGCGCCACCCCTCCCAAGAGGGGAATTTACGGGGGAGGCTTCTGCAACCCACGCAACTCATGTCCAAACCCATTCCCCTCTTGGGAGGGGTGCCGCCCGCAGGCGGCGGGGTGGTTTCCCCCGCAGGGCGCAACCCACGTCCAAACCCTTCGTCTCTGATATTTGATATTTGCTAACTGTTAACTACTCAACATCTTGCAGGGCTGCGAAGCCTTCTTCTCCTGTTCTTACTTTTACTACGTTTTGTACGTCGTGTACGAATATTTTGCCGTCTCCTACTTTGCCGGTGTAGAGTACGCGCTTTGCTGTGTCTATTACGGCTTTTACCGGTACGCGGCATACGACTATTTCGAGTTTTACCTTCGCCATAAAGGTTACGTCAACCTCTACGCCGCGATAGTGCGTTTGCTGACCCTTTTGCATTCCGTAGCCCATTACGTTTGTTACGGTCATTCCAGTTATGCCGAGTTCGTTCATCGCGAGCTTCAATTCCTCGAGCTTATTCGGACGCGCAACTATGTCAATTTTTGTGAAAGGCGTGTGGGTATCGGGAATCGGGTGGTTTGCGTGAACGACTTCGACGGTTTCAGGATAGGCAAGGTCCTCTTTAACGTCGGAGTTTTCAATAGCCTCGGGGTTCATAAGGAAGCCCGCGTAGGAACTCGCTAAACCGTGTTCGCTGATGTCAAGCCCTAGGATTTCGTCCTCCGTGCTTACGCGCAGTCCGACAGTATGTTTAATAATTTGGAAAATTATCGTCATCGCTATAGCTACCCAGGCGATAACGGCGGCGGCACCTACAACCTGCGTGCCTATCAGCTGGGCGCGCGACATTTCCATAGCCGCGAGGTCTGCGTTAGACGCGAATACGCCTGTGAGAATAATGCCGAGCGCACCGCACACTCCGTGAACACTTACCGCGCCTACGGGGTCGTCAACGCGCACTTTGCGGTCGATAAATTCTATTGAGGGGACGATAACGGTACCCGCGATAAGCCCGATAACCGCGGCCGCCCAGGGGTTTACTATGTCCGCGCCCGCCGTAATCGCAACTAAGCCCGCGAGCGAGCCGTTCAGCGTCATTGACACGTCCGGCTTGCCGTATTTTATCCAGGTGAAAAACATTGCCGCTATAGAGGCCGTGCAGGCCGCCAGGTTAGTCGTTACGAAAACTTTAGAAGCCAGGAACGCGGGGAGCGAGTCAAACGCGCTGCTACCGCCTCCGACCATCGCGACAGTCGAGCCGCCGTTGAAACCAAACCAACCGAACCACAGGATAAAGCAGCCCAGCGCTCCGAGTGTTATACTGTGACCCGGAATGGCTTTCGCTTTGCCGTCCTTGCCGTATTTGCCGATACGCGCGCCGAGGATTTTCGCGCCTACGAAGGCGGACACGCCTCCGACCATATGTACCGCCGCCGAACCCGCGAAATCGTGAAACCCGAGCTGCGCGAGCCAGCCGCCGCCCCATATCCAGTGACCCGATATCGGATATACAACCGCGCTTATGCAGACCGAGTAAATGAGGTAGGCCGTGAACTTAGTGCGCTCCGCCATAGAGCCGGAGACAATCGTCGCGGCGGTGGCGCAAAAAACAGTCTGGAAAATGAGCGTTGTGTAGTCGTAGCTTCCGTCCGCTACATTTGCCGCGCCTGTGAGAATATCGAGCCCGCCGATAATCGCGCCGCTTCCCGCGAACATAATGCCGAAGCCCAAAAGCCAGTAGACAGACGCTCCGCAGGCGAAGTCCATAAGGTTTTTCATAATGATGTTGCCGGCGTTTTTGCTGCGTGTAAAGCCTGTCTCGACCATAGCGAAACCTGCCTGCATAAAGAAAACGAGGGCTGCGGCGACAAGCGTCCACATAATATTTGAACTCGTCGCAAAGGCTGTAAGTTGTTCCATAGTAATATCGCTCCTTTGAAAATTAAAAATGTGGGAAATGAAAGAAAAAAGGACAAAGGTGTCAACAATGGATAAACCAAAGTTGGCGCCTTTGCCAATTGAGAGTATTATAGCACACGCGTTTGAATTTGTCAAGACCCAAATTTCAAAAAATGCAGGAAATGTTTTGAAAAGTTGCAAAAACGCTATTTGACTTCTATTATCTTAAGACTGTCGTAGCTAAGTCCCGTTTCAGTTATCGCTACGTCCGCTATGCGCCCGATTTCCGTTTCCGTAAGACCCGCCGCAGTTGTCGGGACAGTTACCGTTACGCTGTCGCTGTTTAGAAATACCACGCACTCCGCGAAGCCTTTCGCGCGTATCATTGATTCGAGTTCAGCTTCTAGCAGACTGTTATTCGCTATCGAACTCATTGCCGCGAGCGAGTCGTCCTTAACGTTCTGCGAGGCGGAACTCGTTTGAGCCGTTTCGCGCAGGATTGTCACCGCGCTGTCACGCGCCTGTTGACGCGCAAGCCGCGCGTCGGCGAAGTAATCCGCGACCGCCGAAGTCACGGGGCTTATAACCGTTTCACCGCCGTCGTTAGATAACTGCGCGGAAACTGGGTCGGACGGTAAACCCGTATAGAATAGGTCGCCAAGCTGTTCCTCCGCGCCTGTAACGGCCGAGGGCGACGCGCTTATTTGTGGCTCGGGGCTTGCGATATCCGTAGGCGCGGAAGTGTTATAACGCCAGTTAAGGTATACCGCCGCGCAGACAAAGACGATGACGGTGAGGACAATTGCGTTCCTTTTGAGTAGTTTCATTGTGTCTCTCCTTTAAGTATTATTATTTTATTGCTTGTAAGACCCGTGTAGGCGGTTACGGCGTTAGTAAGCCCGAGCTTCACGCCGCTTGCCGCGCTTTGGCATATGATAACCGCGCCGTTGTCGCTTAGGGCTATACGTACGCTTCCCGCGCCGTCAATTTGCGACAGGAGCGCGGAGAGTTTAGCCTCGTCGGGACTGGCGTTATAGGCGGCTTCGGCTACAGCCGGACTGTCACGCGCCGGCGCGGTCTTGTCGTGCTGTTCGGACTTCGGCAAAACCAACAGCAGCAGTCCCGCCGCGAGGACTATCAATACATATTTGTATTGATTGAAAATCGTTTGAAATTTAGTCATTTGTTTCCTCCCGCCGAATTTGCCGCTCTTTTGGAATTAGTAAGTCCGTAGTCAGCAGTTCGCTTATGTCGCCGCCGCTGTAGCTGATACTGTAGGGCAGATTGTTTTCGTCAAGCGTTAAATCGAGAATTGACGTGTCCGGGGCTTTGCTTAAAATATATGCTCTGTATTCTGCGTTTATTACAGCGGGGAGCGTATCTTCGGCGTTTATAGTTTCCGCGCTGTAGTTTTCAACATAGTCAGAAAAATCATTGAGGTCAAGCTCCGCAAGCGGCGAGAGCATTACCGCGATAGTCATAAAGCCCGCGATAAGCGATACAAGCTTGCGCCCGCGCCCCTCCGGAGCAAGCGCTCCCGCCACCCCCCCAATAAAAGCCGCCGCCGCAAGCGACATTAGCCAGTGCTGCATAAGGTACCTCCGTATTTGTGATTGACGTCCCGGCGCCGTGCGCCGTCTTTGCGAGCGCCGGTAAGCCTAACATATAAGCAGGTCTAGGCGCGCGGCAATCCAGTGCCGCAGTCCG
>JAISJH010000026.1 GCA_031261635.1 Oscillospiraceae bacterium | reverse complement strand
ACGCTGAACCCCGACTACATCTCCTGCACCTACGGCGCGGGAGGCGGCAACGTCGGAAAGAACCTTGAGGTACTTAAAAACATCAAGGCTTCCGGCAAAGCGGTGCCTATCACGCACTTTACCTGCATAGGCAACACTAAAGACGGCATCAAACAGCAGCTTCAGGCGTACCTTGACGCCGGTATCAACCACATACTCGCCCTGCGCGGAGACCTGCCCTTCGGCTGGACAGGCACCGGCGGCGACCTCCACTACGCTACCGAGCTCGTTAAATTTATCCGTCAGGAGTTCGGTAACAAATTCACGATTGCCGTCGCGGGTTCGCCCGAGGGTCATATCGCCTGCCGCAGTCTTGAGGCCGACATCTCGTTCCTTAAACAAAAACAGGACGAGGGCGCGGACTTCATTATGACGCAGCTGTGCTGGGATTTAGACCAGTTCCGCTACTGGCGCGACGCAATCGCCGGCGCGGGTATCACGCTCCCGGTTGACGTGGGCATTATGCCTGTGCTTGACGCTTCGGCTACAATCACTATGGCGCTGTCGCGTAACGGCTGTGTTATCCCCCGCCAGCTCGCGGAGATTATCTCCAAAAACTGGATTTTCCCGAACCCCTTCGCCCCGAACGAGGAGGAGGAATCAATCAAGGCAAAGAAAGCCGCGTTCAAGTCAGCCGGTATCGAGTACACAATCAAGCAGATTGACGAATACCGCGTCGCCGGTATCCACGGTATCCACCTCTACGCGCTGAACAAATACGACGACGTTGCCCGTATCGTTAAAGAGAGCGGCATAGTAGACCTTTAGTCTAGTTAACAGTTAGCAAATATCAAATATCAGAGACGAGGGGTTTGGACGGTGGAACGGCTTAATCCTCGTCCCCCGTCCTCCGTATTTGATATTTGATATTTGATAACTGTTAACTAATGATTGCAGACGGTAAACAAACATTATCAATAAAATATGTTTAAGGAGAATCCACAAAAATGGCAGTAATCAAATCGGATATTGACATCGCGCAGGAGCAGGCGGGCAATATGAAGCCCATCACGGACATTGCCAAGTCGCTTGATATTGACGAGAAATATGTTGAGCAATACGGCAAGTACAAAGCTAAAATTGACTACAAGCTACTAAACGACCTTAAGGATAAGCCGAACGGCAAGCTAATCCTCGTCACGGCTATCACGCCCACCCCCGCCGGAGAGGGTAAGACGACTACGACGGTCGGAGTAGGCGACGGACTTCGCAAAATCGGCAAGAAGGCGGTAGTTGCCCTGCGTGAGCCGTCCCTCGGCCCTGTATTCGGCGTAAAAGGCGGCGCGGCGGGCGGCGGTTATTCTCAGGTCGTTCCTATGGAGGATATTAACCTCCACTTTACGGGTGACTTCCACGCTATCGGCGCAGCTAATAACCTCCTCGCGGCTATGCTTGATAACCATATCTGGCAGGGTAACGTACTCGGTATCGACACGCGCCGCATTGTCTGGAAACGCGCTGTTGATATGAACGACCGTCAGCTTCGCAATATTACTGACGGCTTAGGCGGCTTTTCAAACGGTATGCCCCGCGAGGACGGCTTTGAAATCACCGTCGCGAGCGAAGTAATGGCGATACTGTGCCTCTCGGCTAATATTACAGACCTCAAAGAGCGTCTGTCAAAAATCATTTGCGCCTATACCCGCGACAAGAAGCCGGTAACGGCGGGCGACCTCAACGCTCACGGCGCTATGGCCGCGCTCCTTAAAGACGCGCTTAAACCTAACCTTGTTCAGACTTTGGAGAATACTCCGGCGTTTATACACGGCGGTCCGTTCGCTAATATCGCTCACGGCTGTAACTCCGTTACGGCAACGCGTATGGCGCTGAAACTAGGCGATTACGCCGTTACGGAAGCCGGCTTCGGAGCCGACCTCGGGGCTGAAAAATTCTGCGACATCAAGGCGCGTATGATGGGTATTCACCCCGACGCTGTAGTAGTAGTCGCGACAGTTCGCGCGCTGAAAATGCACGGCGGCAAGCCTAAGGCGGAGCTTGGGACAGAGGACCTCGACGCGCTGAAAGCCGGCCTGCCGAATTTGCTTCAACATATCGAAAACCTTACAAAAGTTCTGCACCTCCCGGCGGTTGTTGCCATCAACGCTTTCCCGACTGACACAAAAGCTGAACTTGACCTCGTTGAATCCGAGTGCAAGAAGCTCGGTGTTAACGTTGCTCTGTCCGAAGTATGGGGCAAAGGCGGCGCGGGCGGCGAAGCGTTAGCGCGTGAAGTAGTACGTTTAGCGGAATCGGGCGAAGCCGACAAGTTCACCTATAGCTATGACCTTGACCTCCCGATTATTGATAAACTAAACACAATAGCGACAAAAATCTACCACGCTGACGGAGTAGACCTAGTAGGCAGCGCGGTTAAGCAGGTTCAGGAGCTTACGGCTCTTGGCTTTGACAAGCTCCCGATTTGTATGGCGAAAACGCAGTACAGCTTTTCAGACGACGCGACAAAACTCGGCGCGCCTAAAAATTTCCGCGTAACCGTTCGTAACTTAAAGGTTTCAGCGGGCGCGGGCTTTATCGTAGCCTTGACGGGCGAAGTAATGACAATGCCCGGACTGCCCAAGGTACCGTCAGCGGAAAAAATAGACGTAGACGCGGACGGCAAAATCAGCGGACTGTTTTAATCGTAATTTTGTATGGGCGGGGTGAATGAGAAACCTCGCCCGATTGTAACAACGCGAGGAGGTGCGCTATGTACCAAACAAGAACAATAGGAATTGCAGAGGATATTGAAGAAATGAATACTAAACAATACGACTCTGTGTTGAGGAACGCGCTCAACATAATGAATGTTACCGGAGATAAAATCGAAGAAGGTATGCTTATGCTCGCCGATATGTTAACTGATGAAAAAGACAAAAAGAGATTTATCAGATTAGCGGCAAAATTTGCGGAAAGACACGGACGTACACTGGAAATCCCGTTAGACGATGATTAAGGAGGAGCCACAATGTGGAGCGGAGGCGAACTTTTTAGTAAGTCAATGGCAACGGCTCAAAGACCGTCATTGCGAGCCGGTCCTCCGCGGACGGCGAAACGCTCACATTGTAGAATTTCGCAAATCTGTAACCGGCGCGGCAATCCAGTGCCGGGAGCGTAACATACGTATCTGCGGCTTGTACTACTGGATTGCTTCGCGCCTAAACCGCGTTGTATGTTAGGCTTCCCGGCGCTTCGCAATGACGAACTCTTTAGTTTTGACAAACGCTTTAGTTTTGACAAACTTTTTAGTTGTAATTAAAGTTTTGTATAATGATAAGTAATGGAGGTGAGCAATGTCAATCTCAACGAAGCAAATTCCCGATTTTATTGCCGATTTGGCGTCTAACTCTCCCGCTCCCGGGGGGGGCGGAGCCGCCGCGCTGGCGGGGGCTATTGGCGCGGCTCTTGGTAATATGGTCGCTTCACTTACTGTCGGTAAGAAAAAGTACGCGCCTGTCGAAGCTGATATTTTGAAGTTTCAGGCGGAGGCTACGGACTTACAGAGTAAACTTCTAGGCTTAATCGACCGCGACGCGGAGGAGTTTGAGCCGCTTGCTAAGGCGTACTCTATCCCGAAGGACGACCCTGCCCGTGAGAGCGTTATGGAGGCCGCGCTTGGCGCCGCCTGCGCGGTTCCGCTTGAAATTATGCGTAGCAGCTTGCGCGCAATCGAGCTTTGCGGAGAATTTGCCGAGAAAGGTTCAACGCTCGCAATCTCGGACGCGGCCTGCGGAGCGATTATCTGCCGCGCGGCTGTTCAGGCGGCCGCGTTAAACGTTTTTATCAATACGAAATCCCTGTCAGACCGCGAAAAAGCGGGCGAACTCAACCGCGAAGCGGACGAGCTTATCGCCCGGGCTACGAACCTCGCAAACTCTGTCAATCTTGCCGTAACGTCAAAGTTACGGGCTTAATAAGTAAAGGAGAAATCACACAATGGCAATCCAACTCAAAACAAAAGACGTCGTTGACGGTTTAGTAGCAAAAACCGCGGCGCGCGTCGAGGCTCTTAAGGCAAAGGGTACCGAACCCACTCTCGCAATCCTGCGCGTCGGCGAAAAGCCGGACGACTTAAGCTACGAAAAAGGCGCGACGACCCGCGCGGGCAAAGTCGGCGTAGCTATAAAGAACGTCGTGCTTCCTGAAAACGTTTCAAAAGACGAGCTGTTGAATACCGTTAAAGCGCTTAACGCGGACAAAGCGGTTCACGGGGTATTGGTTTTCCGTCCCTTGCCGTTTGAAGCGGAAGTTTTCGCGGCACTTGACCCGGCGAAGGATATTGACGGAGCTACCGACGCGTCCACCGCCTTATTATTCAACGGTTTTGGCGGTACGGTATTCGGCGGCGGCGAGGGTCCGAAGCCCGAGAACGCCGCGTTCCCCTGCACTCCCGCGGCGTGTATGGCAATACTTGACCACTACGGCTACGGCGACGTTAAAGGCAAGCACGTGGCTTTCGTGGGTTCGGGACTGCGCGTAGGGCGGCCGCTCGGTATGCTGCTTCTGAACCGGGGCGCGACTATTACCTACTGCCACGAGTTTACAAAAAACACCCCCGAACTGTGCAAACAGGCTGATATAATAGTCGTAGCCGTAGGACGCGCAAACCTTATCGGCGAGGCGCACTTGAACAGCGGCACGGTCATAATCGACGCGGGACTGTCCCTTGACAAGGAAACAGGCAAAATGGTAGGAGATACGAACCAGGAAGCCGCTGAAAAAATCGCGGCGGCATACACGCCGAACGGCGTAGGCCCTGTCACAACGGCGGTCTTGATGGCGCACGTGGTTGACAGAGCGGAAAAAGCGTAGTTCCATTGAATAGGAGGCGCGAAATGTACCAGGCTCAAACTTTAGAACTTGTGAAGGACTTCGATGATATGACTAACAAACAAGCTGACAACATCGTAAAAAACGCGATTGGCGCGATTGATTTAGCCGGTGTCGATATAGAAAAGGCGTTAATGCACCTAACAAGGCAAATCACAGACCCTAAAGACCGCGAGGAATATGTGGCTATCGTTAAAAATTACACAGCGAAGTACGGTCATATCCTTGAAGCCCTTAAGAAAAGTAGCTGACGGGATATTATATGGAACATTACAGAATAATCACCCCGGAGGGGACGCGGGACAAAATCGGTACGGAATGTACGGCTCTGCGCGGCTTAGAGGCTACTCTCGCCGCGCTGTTTTCCCGTGCCGGTTTCACGGAGGCGGGTACGCCGCAGTTTGAGTTCTACGAGCTGTTTCAACAGGCGCGAAACCCTATCGCTCCTGAAAGTCTGCTGAAATTCACCGCTAACGGTGGGCAGTTGCTCGTTCTGCGGCCGGACTCCACGTTGCCGCTTGCGCGTATCGCGGCTACGAAACTTGCCGGAAACGAGCTTCCCGCGAGGTTTTTCTACGCGCAGTCGGTGTACCGTTCGCCCAAGCGCAACGGCGGCGGCGACGCTGAAATCCGCCAGTGCGGTTTGGAACTTTTTGGTCTTAGCGGCCTTGACGCGGACGCTGAAATACTTTCGCTCGCGATTGACGCGCTCGATAAATGCGGGGTTTCAGACTATGTATTACAGCTCGGGGGCGAAAAGCCGGAGTATCTGAACGAACTTATTAACCTCGTCGGAAACGGAAAAATACGCCTCGAGCCAAACCTCAAAAGCGACATCGACTACTATACCGGCATAGTCTTTTCAGTCTTTACAGAGGGTTCGGGAGGCGCGATACTGGCAGGAGGCCGCTACGATAAGCTCTGCGCGGATTTTGGGCGCGATATTCCGGCGGCGGGCTTTGCCGTTTACACTGACAGGATTGCAAACCTTAAGCCGGAGCCTCAAACGAGTGAAACGCTTCGTATTGCCGTTACAAAGGGTCGCCTGCTGGACGATACGCTCGCGCTTTTCAGTAAGGCGGGTTATAGCACCCCGCAGTCCCTGCTTGATAAGGACGACAGGCGGCTGATACACGATTTTCCCGGCAGCTGTATAAGCGTAGTTCTCGCAAAGGCCGCGGACGTTGTGACATACGTTGAACACGGAGTTTGCCAGCTCGGCATAGTGGGCAGCGACACCCTCGCGGAGAGCGGCGGTACATATACGGAGCTTCGCGACTTAGGCTTCGGCGCCTGCAAGTTCTCGCTCGCGGGTCCCGAGGGTTCGAGAGCGGCAATGAAAAACCCGCATAATCTTACGATTGCGAGCAAGTACCCGAATGTGACGAAGGCCTACTTCACGGGGCGCGGGATTGACGTTACGATAATCAAAATAGACGGCTCTGTGGAACTCGCGCCCTTACTAGGCTTATCGGACGCTATAGTCGATATAGTTTCAACGGGCGCGACGCTCGAAGCCAACGGCCTGCGCGTGATAGACGACATACGCCCCGTAAGCGCGCGCCTGATTGCGAACAACGCCGCGCTAAGGCTACGAAGCGAGCAGATTGAGGGCTTAATGGGGAAACTCGCGGTGGGGTGAAAAAGAGAGGGCAATAAGTTTTGTAACTATTAGCGTCCGCCGCGGCGGGGAAACCACCCCGCCCCTGCGGGGGCACCCCTCCACAGAGGGGATGAGGACGAGGGTTTGGACGAAGATAACGGGAACGCAAATCCCCCGCGGGGCGCATCCCACGTCCATTCCCCATCCCCTCTGTGGAGGGGTACGCCCGCAGGCGGGGGGTGGTTTCCCCGCGCCGTGCGCGGTAATTTCGCAACAGGTCTAATAAAATAAGCTTCAATCCACCGTAATTATTCACTATTCATTATTAACTATTCACTATATGTAGTAAGTTCCTATTACAGAGGGCGTAGGCGGCTGGCTATCACCTGGAAAGGGGGTATGCTATATGCGTGTAACTTTACATATTGGTATTTTCACGATTACCATTATTGTAAAACGCAGAAACCGTCGCTCGGGCAAGTGACGGTTCCTATTGTATTAGACCGGTAAACTACTCAAATAAAGAGCAGCCGCCAAGAAAGGAGGTGTGCGTCCTCTGTAATGGGAACTTGCTATCTGCGGATAACATACATAGTATAACACGCCAAAAACGATTTGTCAAGGAGTAACATATGAAAGTCACGGATTTGGTTTTGATTTCCGCAAGCTCTAACCGTCCCCTTGCGGAAGCCATAGCCCGCGAAATGGGTAAGCCCCTTGCGGGCGCGCAGGTAGTTACCTTTGCGGACGGTGAAACCTCTATCAGTATCGAGGAACCCGTTCGCGGCAACGACGTTTTCATCATTCAGTCGACCTGTAAACCCGTCAACGACAGTTTAATGCAGCTTCTAATTATGACTGACGCGTGCAGACGCGCTTCGGCGAAGCGTATTACCGCCGTCATTCCCTATTACGGCTACGCGCGGCAGGACAGGAAGGCTAAATCGCGCGACCCGATTTCAGCTAAACTCGTCGCTAACCTCATCACCGAGGCGGGAGCGGACAGGGTGCTTACCTGCGACCTGCACGCCGACCAGATACAGGGCTTTTTCGATATCCCGCTCGATAACCTGCTCGCGGTATATCTGTTCGCCCCGGTGTGTAAGGCGCGGATTGCGGCTAACGCTTCGGACTATATAGTCGTTTCGCCGGATATCGGCGGAGTAAAACGTTCGCGCAAATTCGCCGATTTGCTTGATTTGCCGCTCGCTATCGTTGAAAAGCAGCGTCCCGCGGCGAATGTCAGCGAAGTTATGAACGTTATCGGCGACGTTGCGGGCAAGCACTGTCTTATGATTGACGATATAGTAGACACCGCGGGGAGCCTCACGACCGCCGCGAAGGTTCTGAAATCGCGCGGCGCGCTTGATATTCACGCCTACGCTACGCACGGAGTGCTGTCAAGCCCCGCGATTGAGCGTATCCGCGACGGTCAGCTTGACAGTCTGGTCATTACCGATACTATTCCCTATCCGGCGGAGGCTCCTCCCTGCGATAAGGTGCAGTATCTGACAATAGCGAACATCATCGGCGAAGCAATCAAGCGTATTCACGAGGAATCGTCGCTTGCGAGCCTTTTCGTCACACGCGGGTAGAACGACAATGCCGGACTGGATAATAGCCTTCCTCGGAAATCCGGGAAGCAAATACGAAAACACGCGCCACAACGCCGGTTGGAGAGCCTGCGACAAATGCGAGGACGACTGGGATATTCGCCGCGTTCAGCGTCTGAAATTCAAGTCGCTTGTCGATACTGTAAAGGTAGCGGGTTCAAAAGCGCTTCTTATGAAGCCGCAGACCTTTATGAATAATTCCGGAGAGGCGGTTCACGCCGCCGCGGCGTTCTATAAACTGCCGCCGGAAAAGATACTGATTGTGTTTGACGATATGGCGCTCCCGCCCGGAACCCTGCGGATTAAGCGCAACGGTTCGCACGGAGGTCACAACGGCATACGGAGCATTATTGACCACCTGCACAGTTCCGAGTTCCCGAGGGTTAAAATAGGCGTAGGCGCTCCCGGAGCGGACGTAGACGTAATCGACTGGGTACTCGCCGTCCCCGATAAGCCTGACCGCGCACTTATCGCCGAGGCTGTGGCAAAAGTACCCGACGCGCTGAAAATTATCCTCAAAGATGGTACAGACGCGGCTATGAATAAGTATAACTGACCGCCTAAGAAGGGCTGTTAACCTAAAGAGTTCGTCATTGCGAGCGCCGGAAAGCTTAACATATAAGCAATGTTTAGGCGCGAAGCAATCCAGTGCCGCAGTCCGCAGATACGTATGTTACGCTCCCGGCACTGGATTGCTTCGCCGGTTTCAGTTCTACGTATCTTACGCTTTCCGCGGCTCGCAATGACGGACTGTTGACCCTGCACCGTTTGAATACACGTTCTCTAATCACAAGGGTTTAGCCTTTAACGTTTTGAATACAACTTTTTACAATTGACAGACCCTACAACATAGAAAGAAGGACAATGGAAAACAAAGACATACGCTTTGCCGTGCTGATTGATGCCGACAACGCGCCCCGCAACAGCTTAAAGCCCGTTCTGCAAGAAATTGCTATTTACGGCACACCCACAATCAAGCGCATTTACGGCGACTGGACTGTTCCGAACCTCGGAGGCTGGAAAGTTCCGCTCCTTGAAAACGCCATCACTCCCATACAGCAATATGGTTATACCAGCGGCAAGAACTCCACAGACAGCGCTATGATTATCGACGCTATGGACATTCTCTACACAAAAAGCGTTGACGGCTTTTGTATAGTATCGAGCGATTCCGATTTCACAAGGCTCGCGATACGGCTTCGCGAGGCGGGAATGAAAGTTCTCGGTTTCGGCGAAAAGAAAACCCCCAATAGCTTTATTGTAGCCTGTGATAAGTTTATCTATATCGAGGTAATACGCGACGCTTTCAAGCAGAAAACAACGCGCCACACGCCTATCGCGCCGCCCGAGAAACTTCCCTCCGCCGGAAAGCCTAAGACTAACGCCGCGGCCGCGAGTTCCGAAGTAGCTCCGCCCGAACCGGCTCCCGCTATTCAGTCCGTGCTTCCCGAGAGCGTTATTGAGCTTATCGCGGGTTCGGTACAGGATATAGCGGACGAGGAGGGCTACGCCTTTATGGGCGAACTCGGAAACCTGCTTCTTAAGAAACAGCCCGATTTCGACCCGCGAAACTTCGGCTTCGCAAAGCTCACGAGCCTTATCAAGTCAATTTCACGCTTTGAGATTGACGCGCGCAAGACACGCGACCCTAACATCAAACACATATATTTACGGGATAAAAATGCCGGGAATTGAGGTAACAACAGTGGAAATTTCAAAAATCACGCTGCCAAACGGGGTTAGGATAGTCAGCGAACCCCTCCCACACGTAAAGTCCGTCAGCTTTGGCATCTGGCTTGCCAACGGCTCGCGGCACGAGGGAAGCAACGAACACGGCTACGCGCACTTTCTGGAGCATATGTGCTTCAAGGGTACGCAGACGCGCTCCGTCGCCGACATCGCAAACGAGATTGACGACCTCGGGGGCAATGTCAACGCCTTTACAGGCAAGGAGCAGACCTGCTTTCACGCGAAGGTTCTCGACGAGTACCTGCCGCGCCTGATTGACCTTTTGAGCGATATGGTCTTGAACCCTAAGCTCGACAGGGCAGACGCCGCTAACGAACGCAAGGTTATCCTCGACGAAATTGATATGTACGAGGATACCCCGGAGGAAGTGGCAAGCGAAAAGCTGTTCAAGTGCGTCTACGCCAAGAGCGACTTGGAACACGCCGTACTCGGTACAAAAACCGAAGTGCAGAACACGACCGCCGACGCGCTGATAAAATACCACAAGAAACGCTTCCTCGGCGGTAACATCGTCGTCGCGCTTGCCGGAGCGTACACCCAGGACGCTATTAAGCAGATTAGCGATATCTTTTCAGAGGTTCCCGCAGGAGTTAATAAAGTCGGTAAGCCGCCTAACTTCCACTCGGGCATACGCATAAAAAGCAAGCCCAGCGAGCAAAACCACGTGGCAGTCGGCAACCCGAGCGTTTCGCTTTTGGATAACGAACGCTTCGCGTTTCAGCTGCTCGCCAATATCCTCGGCGGCGGTATGTCCTCGCGCCTGTTCCAGAAACTTCGCGAGGATTTGGGGCTTTGCTACTCGGTGTACAGCTATATCGCGGCTCATACCGACAGCGGTTTTATCGGCTCGTCAATCGCGCTGTCGCCAGAGTCGGAGGCTAAAGCCTTGCAGGTCTACCGCGACGAAATAATACGTCTGCTTGACAGCGGCGTTACGGAGTTAGAGCTTGCCCGCGCAAAGGCGCAGTGCAAGTCTACGCTCGTAATGGGGCTTGAAGCGACCAATAACCGTATGCAGAGGCTCGCGGGTTCGGAGCTTGTATACGGCAAGGCTATCCCCGTAGAGGAAACTATCGCGAGTTGTATGGCTGTAACAAGAAGCGACGTTCTGAACGCGATACGCAAAGCCTATGGCGAGGACGAACTCGCGATAGCCGCGGTTGGTGCAATCCACAAAGAGGAATGGTACCAGCGCAGGCTGGAGATTATTTGAGTTTTGCAGTAAGGTTGTAACGCCGCAACGCCGCAACGCCGTAGGGGCGAGGCTTGCCTCGCCCGGAATGGTTACAATAAACGGCGCAATCCGGGCGAGGCGAGCCTCGCCCCTACATATTGAGAAGGTATGTCTAATGCCTCGTAATCTTTTTCAGCGTAATTTTCTTATGCTTGCGGGAATGTTGTTATTGTCGCTCTTGATTTTGGGCGCGGCGTTTTTTTCGTTTACCTATCGCGGGCTTCGGCTTGAACATATGATACTTGCCGAGCGCACCGCCGGGGTTGCCGTTGACCTTGCCGAGGCCGCTATAGCGAACGGTTCCGCGCTTGACAGTTCCAATATGCGTATCGGTCTAGTATCGCTCGCGAGGATTTCCGGCAACCGCATACAGATTACCGACCCGGACGGCATAGTAATCTCCTGCTCGGACGCCGAACTCATTTGCGAGCATATAGGGCAGCCGTACAGCGATTTCGCTCCCGGCGCGTATACGGAGGCGTTCAGTCAGGGGCTTGCCGTGGCGTACCATTTGCCGGGTTTGAGCTTCGGCGCGGATATTTACTGGTTTTCTATCGTAAAAGTTTTTGCCGCCGTGTCGCTTATTGTGCTTGCGATTGCGCTCGGAGCCGCGTATTTGCTGACTAAGCGGCAGGTGCGCCCCTTCCTGCAAATGGAAAAAGCCGTTGAACAGGCGGAGGTTGCGCGGCGCGACTTTATGGCGAACGTTTCGCACGAGCTGAAAACCCCGATAACCGCTATAGCGGGCTTTGCGGACGCGCTTCAGGACGGAATTGTCCCCGAGGAAAAAATCCCGCGCTACCTGGCGGCGATTTCAGACGAGACTTCGCGGCTTAACCGCCTTATCGGGCGGCTCCTAGACGTTACGCGTTATGACAGCCTGAACTACGTAAAAAAACGCGACGACGTATTTGACATCAACGAGCTTATTCGCGGTACGCTGATAGCTATGGAGGGCGCGCCTGTCGCGATTTCCCCGCTCCTGCCCTCTAACCCCATTCGCGTTCGCGGCGACGCCGACGCTATTTCGCAGGTTCTGCACAATCTCCTTGACAACGCCGTGAAATTTTCCGATATTGATTCAAGCGTTAGGGTAAAACTCTGGAAAGAGGAGCGAAAGGCCTACGTTTCAGTACGCAACACCGGCGTGCCGATAAACCCGGAGGATTTGCCGCACATCTTCGACAGGTTCTATAAGCCCGATAAATCGCGCTCGCTCGATAAAAAAGGCCTCGGCCTGGGGCTTCACATTGTCCGCTCGATAATAGACGCTCACGGCGAAACGATTAGCGTGACAAGCATCGACGGCGTGACAGAGTTCGTATTTACGCTGACGGTTGACTTATGACAATTGATAATGAATAATGAATAATTACGGGGGCTTGGACGTAGGACGCGTCCGCGCACGGCGCGGTGATTATCCGGCGCCGTGCGCCGGATAAAGGGCAGGGCAAAGCCCTGCCCGTCATTGCGAAGCCGTCACCGCACTTGCGATACGTAGGGCGTATAGGCGCGAAGCAATCCAGTGCCGGGGGGGAAACATACGGTCTACGTATCTTAGGTGCCTACGTCAACCCTGGATTGCTTCGCCGCATTTCAATGGTACGTATCGCAAGTGCGGTGACGGCTTCGCAAAGACGGGCAGGGCGACGCCCTGCCCCCGCGCCGTGCGCGGTTATCCGCGCACGGCGCGGCTGTCGCCGCCGGGTGCGGTTGTCACCGCTATGCGTGGTTGTCGCCGCCGGGCGGGGCAAGCCCCGCCCCTACAAATTGGCGCAAGCCGCCGCGATGCCACGATACAACGCGCAAAAGGGGCGGGTTTCAAACCCGCCCCTACGTTTTGTTTTTCGATTATCCGCGTGCCGCCATATAGTCGTCGTATACTTGCTGCATAATCAGTTTGTAGCGCGGATACTGTGTTGCGGTGTTCAGTCCGTCAACCCATACGTCCCAGGTTTCCTCGGTCAGCGGGGTTGTGTCGTTGAGGAAGAAGCCGTAGTTTTCCTCAATCCAGGTGTTCATATCGGAGGAGAAGGTCGCAACTTCCGCGGACTGCTCGTTCGTCAACTTAGCCTGTGCGGACGGCCAGTCGTAGTTCGAGCCGTCGGGGTTCGGGGAGATGTAGCCCTGCTCCGCCCACTTGTACATTGCGTCTACGAGGCGCTGGCCGCCTTCATACGCGTAGTTCGCGAGGTGGTTGTGGAGACCCGGCTCGAAGAAGGATACGTTACCGTAGAGGAACGACATCCACGACGGGGAGTTCGCGCCCATTGAAGCGAAATCTTTCCAGCCGTTGTGCCAGAAGTCAGTTCTCTGTACCGCGCCGTCGTCGTCATAGTAGTAGTTGGTTTGCGGGGTGTTGTAATCTTCGCCCGGTACGCCATAGGAAGCGTCGAAGGAACCTTCGTCGGTGAAGAAGTAGTCAGCGTAGTTGAGGATTACGGGGATATTCTGACCTTTCGCGTTGAAGCTCCAGCCGCCGGCGATATACACATACGCGGGTACGCCGTGACCGAATTTCAGACCGTCGCCGGCATTAAGAACCGGGTAGGTAATCGGGTCCCAACGAGCGTTCGGGTCAACCGAAGCTGTCTCGACGCCGAGGACTTCCGAGGGGTTACCTGCGTAGCAGGCCGTAAGACCCTGCGTTAACTGTGACATAAACGCGGAGGTTAAATCGTTAGAAACGTACTTCGGGTCAACAAGACCTTCGTCACGCCAGTCGAGGAACAGTTTAAGAGCCTGATAGTCGACGTCCTCGGTCTGGGTATATGTTACCTGACCGTCAACGACGCGCGGGGTGATAAGCGTGGAGATTAGACCTGTCTGCATACCGCCGAAGAACGTTCCGGCCGCGAGCTCGACTGTCTGGAAGAACTCAATCGGGAATACTTCCGCGTCGGGTTTGCTGTATTCGTTTTTGACCGCCGTCAAATAATTGTGGAGGTCGTCATAGGTGAGGATTGTCTCGGCGTTGAAGCCAAGAGCGTCCGCCCAGTCGCCGCGGATAAAGTATCCGGTGCCGGGAAGTGAGTTATCAATATAACCGCCTACCGAGACGATTGTATCGGCATTAAGCCATATCGAAGCGATAAGCTCGGGGTTAAAGTCCCAGCGCGGAATCTGATACATAAAGTTCGGCATATCCTGGCGATAGTCCGCAATGTTTGCATAGAAGCCGCTGGTTACCATATCGTTCTGCGAGCCTTGGGTCCAGTACAGGGAAGCCCAGGTTACTATGTCGGTCAGAGCGTCGGATTCAAGCATAAGCGTAAGAGTTTGGTTCATATCGTTTATTGCGGAAACCTGATAGTCGATATGTACGCCTGTCTTGTCGCGAAGCATTGTCTGATACGGCATTGTGCCTAAGCCCTCTGCAGGGATAGCCGCCGCTAAAAACGAGGTCGTGAAGTAGGTGAATACGGTGTCGTCCGTTGTCAGAGGCAGGTCATAGTTGAACGGCTCTGTCGGATAGTCGTAGTCATCTACGGGGTAGGAACGTCCCTGGGTGCTGAGGGTCTTGCCCTCAGGCGCGGGATTAGCGTCCGGAGTTGCATCGCCGGTAGCGGCTGACGGAGTAGCTTCGGCACCCGGAGTGGGAGAAGCTGTATTATTCGTCGACGAGCTACAGGCGGCAAACATCACGAACACAAGCGAGAGCGCGAGGAGTAGTGCCAGTGTCTTTTTCATAGAGTTTGCTCCTTTCAGGTTTTGCGGAACACGGAACCGCCGAGGCGTTGTTTTCGGCGCCAATCGGCACCGCGCGTCGGAAGCTCCCATTCCCGCAACTTTTATACTACTATAGTTTATCACATTTTACGCAAATGTCAAGCACTTTTTACGAACTTTTTAACAAACTTTTAACAGATTTGCGAAATTACGTGAAAACACTCAAAAAACAGGGGATTTTGGGGGCGCTTTTGGGCGTTTCGTGCATATGGACAGTTATTAGATATCAAATATTAAATATCAGAGACGGGAGTTTGGACGGGGGGTACGCCCCGCGGGGGAAACCACCCCGCCGCCTGCGGGCGGCACCCCTCCACAGAGGGGATAAGGACGGGGGTTTTGGACGGGGGTTACTGGGCTTGGATTGCTTCGCACGGCTCGCAATGACGGTGCGCCGGGACGTTGGACGTTTGGACGTAGAACGTGGGACGTTGGACGGGGGAGGGCGGGTTTGAAACCCGCCCCTACGTTCCCCCCGCAACCTACGTCCAAACCCCTATCCCCTCTGTGGAGGGGTGCCCCCGCAGCGGCGGGGTGGTTCCCCCCGCAGGGCGCACCCAACGTCCAAACCAAAAAAGCCCCCCTCTTTAGAGGACGCACTGCCGCCCACAGGCGGCGGGGGGTGCCTCGCCGCGCGGCGCAACCCCCGTCCTAACTTTCGTCTCTGATATTTGATATTTGATAACTGTTAACTATTTACCGTCCACGACGCGTGGGTGCGTTCGGACAGGGGGACGTAGGGGGTTTTTGCCGATACTGATTTATACGCCGGGCGGATTACGCGCGGGTAGGAGTTGTAGACTTCCTCAATCCTGTGGGCGCACCAGCCGACCATACGCGCTACGGCGAATAGGGGCGTGTAGAGTTCCTCGGGGATACCGAGCATTGAGTAGATGAGGCCGGAATACATATCGACGTTGGCGCAGAGGACTTTTTCCTTTTTGAAGATTGTAGGCGTGAGCCGCTCAACTGACTCGAGCAGTTCGAGTTCCGCAAGCGAGCCTTTCTGCTCGGCAACTGCGCGCGCCGCGCCTTTGAGAATTTCGACGCGCGGGTCGGAGAGCGTGTAGACCGCGTGACCCATACCGTAGATTTTGCCGCTCCTGTCGCCCGCTTCTCCGTCCAGTAGCTTTTTGAGGTAGGAGGTGAGTTCAGCGTCGTCTTTCCAGTTTTTGACGTTTGATTTGATGTGACCGAACATTTCCATAACTTTTCGGTTTGCGCCGCCGTGTTTAGGCCCTTTGAGCGAGCCTACCGCCGCGGAGATTGAGCTATAGATGTCAGTGCCGCTGCTCGAAAGCACCCGACAGGCGAACGCGCTGTTGTTACCGCCGCCGTGTTCCGCGTGAAGCACTAAGCAGAGGTCGAGAAGCCGCGCCTCCTCCTGCGTGAAGTTTTTGTCGTGACGCACGGAGTAGAGGAAGTTCTCGGCGATGCTAAGTTCCGGTTGCGGGCGGTGAATGTAGAGGCTCTCGTCGTCGTAGTAGTGGCGTTTTACGGCGTAGGCCTGCGCCGCTATAATAGGACATCTCGCGATAAGCCGCATAGCCTGGAAAAGCTCGGCCTCCAGCGTTTGCTGTTCAGCTTCGCGGTCGTAACTGTACAGGGCGAGGATACTGCGCCCGAGCTTGTTCATTATATCGCGCGAGGGGGCTTTGAGTATCATATCCTCCGTAAAGCCCTGCGGCAGGGTTGACCACTCGCTCAGTATTTTGCGGAAGTCCGCAAGTTCCGTAGGCGTAGGCAGCGAGCCGAATAGTATGAGGTAGGCGGTTTCCTCGTAGCCGAAGCGTCCCTCTGACGTGAAGCCTTTTATGAGGTCTTTTACGTCGATACCGCGATAGATTAACCTGCCCTCCTGCGGAGTGCGTTCGCCGTCCTGGACGGAGTAGCCGATAACGCTCCCGATAAGCGTCAGACCCGTCATAACGCCGGTGCCGTCGTCGTTGCGAAGCCCGCGCTTGATGTCGTAGCGGTCGTAAAACGATTTTGGGATAGTGTTGTTATGCTCCATAAACTCGCTGCAAACCGCGGAAACGAACTCTTTTGAATAGCCTATTTGTTCTTCTTCGATAATTGTGTTCACTTGTTAGCCTCCTTTTTCAATCGCCGTCAGTTCGTAGCCCGCGTCGGTGATGACGGTTTTGAATTTTTGTTCAAGCAATCCGTCAATCACGCTCGTTTCAGCCGCGAGCTTTACCAGCGCGGAGTTTGTTTTGAGGTCTACCTTGGCCTTTGCGACCTCCGGCATAGCGGAAAGCGCGTCTGTGACATTCTTGACGCAATGCTTGCAGGACATTCCCTCAATAGTGAGTTTAGCGGTCATAATATAAATCCTCCGTTTTTAGTAGTGGATAGTTTTCAGAAGCTTGTACCTATATTATAGCACAAAAACTGCAACTTGTCAAGACGTAAATTGCAGATTTGTGGAATACGTCCGCGCGGCGTTTGCCGCTTGACATTATTCACGGTATTGTGTATAATGTTGTCAGTATGAGGGAAAATGCTTATATCGGCAAGGGCTGTACTGGTTAACTATCTAACTATCTAACGAGGAGTTTGCAAAATGAAACTTTCATATGTTCCGCACGGGGTTTGTCCTACTAAAATCCAGATTGATACCGAGGGCGATGTTATTAACGACGTCGCGTTTGAGGGCGGTTGCAACGGCAACCTTAAAGCTGTGTCTATTCTTGTGAAAGGTATGCGCGTTGAGGACGCTATATCTAAGCTAGAGGGTATAAAATGCGGGCGGAAGTCTACGTCCTGCGCTGACCAGTTGGCGTTTGCGCTGAAAACTATGACGCCGGACGATGATAGCGAGCCCGGTATTGCGGCCTAGTGCGCGTTTTAACCGTCGCGCCCGACGACGGCGGGCGCAGGCTTGACCGCTGGCTTGCGGACAGGCTTCCGCTTGTCGGGAACTCCGCGCTTCAGCGGTATCTACGTAAGAAACGCGTTAAACTGAACGGTAAGGCGGTCGCGGGCGACTACAAAACGGTCGCCGGCGACAGCTTTGACGTGTATATCAATGACGAGTTTTTTAATAAGCCGAATGAGGATAACGCCTACCTCGCGCTTGACAAGCCGGACGTTGACATTGTATACGAGGACGCTAATATTCTGCTTGCGGCTAAACCCTCGGGCTTGCTTTCGCACCCCGGGGGCGGTGAGTATGTGCATACGTTGTTGACGCATATTCAGGCCTTGCTGTATTTGCGCGGGGACTGGGTGCCGGGCGGCGAAAACTCGTTTCGCCCTGCGCTTTGCAACCGCATTGACAGGAATACAGGCGGTATAGTCATTGCGGCTAAGAACGGTACCGCGCTTCGGGAGATGACGGAAAAAATCAGACTGCGCGAGATTGATAAATATTACCTAGCGGCGGTCACGCTTACCAAGGGTAAGCAACTCCCGCAGAACGGAAAATTTGAGAATTACATATGGAAAGACGCTAAGTTAAATCGCGTTTACGTAAAGGAAAAACCTGCACAAGGGGCAAAATTAGCAGTCACCGTCTATAAAACCCTGCAAAGAAAAAGCCTTTACGCCTTGGTGGAGTGCAAACTTCTTACCGGGCGCACTCATCAAATCCGCGCGCAGTTTGCCGATGCCGGGTTTCCGCTTGTCGGCGACGGTAAGTATGGGGGTTCTAAGGAAAACCGGCAGGCGCTGTATTCGTATAAGCTTACTTTTGCGTTTGAGAGCGGCGCGGGGGTTTTGGGGTATTTGAAAGGTAAAAGCTTTACAGTTGAGCCGGATACTATTGACTTCGTAAGAGAGCTTTTTAATTGAGCCTTTCCAAAATTTTCCCCGCATTAAATTCCGCCCTTTGCGGCAAACTACCGTTACAATTTATTTTTTAGATTAGGACGGTTAAATATTATGAACATTTCAAGACGCCATTTTATCAGGCTTTTTTCGTTCGCGCTCTGCGGGCTTGCCGTGCTTGGGGGCTTTGCTCTGACTGAAAAGAACCGCGCCGATATGGCCGATTATAAGCTTGAGGTTCGCTATCAGCACGCCTTTACGGAGCTTGTCAACGGTATCGCGGAGGTTGACTCCGCGCTGCAAAAGAGTATGTACGCGTCCACGCCGCCTATGATTGCCGCGGCCTGCATCGACGTATTCGGCAAGGCGAGCAAGGCGCAGTCCGCGCTGGGGTCTGTGCCGCTTGAAGCGAACCGAATGGAGAACACGGCGGGTTTTCTATCGAAAGCCGGGGATTACAGCTTCGCGCTTGCCAAAAACGCCGCGAACGGTTACACGGACGAACAGCGCGAGACGCTTGCGAAGCTGTCGCAGGTTGCCGCTACGCTGCGGGCTAATTTGTCGGAACTCGCCGAGCAGTTGAACGGCGGCGAAATCAGCGTTTCAGAGCTTATCGCGAGCGAGCGGGAAGTCGACGACGCGGGCAACGAGCTTGGCGGTATGGCGGGAGGTTTTAAGGCGATGGAGAGCGAGTTTCCGGAGCTGCCCTCGCTTGTGTATGACGGTCCCTTTTCGCAGCATTTAGATACTAAGTCGCCGGTTTTTACGGAGAATTTAGAGGAAGTTTCGCAGGAGGAAGCGCGGAAAATTGCCGAGGAGTTCTCGGGTATACCGTATCTGACATTCCACGCGAGGCGTGAGGGGAGCGTCCCGGTCTATTGCTTCAAGGCGGGTCAGGCGGGCGTTTCCGTGACGGTTAACGGCGGGAAAATTTTGCAAATTACGAACCCGCGGGCTGTGTATTCGCAAAATCTAAAGGTTGAGGACGCTATCGCCGCGGGTAAAGAGTTCCTCGAACAGCGCGGTTACGGGTCGATGAAAGAGAGTTATTACACGCTAAATGATAATATATTGCTGATAAATTTCGCCTATACGCAAAACGGTATAATCTGCTATCCCGATTTGGCGAAAGTCAGCGTGGCGATGGACGACGGCAATGTCGTAGGCTTCGAGGGTACGGGCTATATTATGAATCACGCTGAAACCCGCGAAATCCCCGAGGTAAAGGTGGACGTGGCAAGCGCGAAGGCTAAAGTTGCCCCCGGCCTGACGATAATAAAATACGACCTTGCGATTATACCCACAGCCGGGCAAAACGAGGTGCTGGTTCACGAGTTCACCTGCGAAACCGCCGAGGGTAAGCACTATATTGTGTGCGTAAACGCCGAGACCGGCGACGAGGAAAAGATTTTGATATTGCTCGAGGACGAAAACGGTACACTGGCGGTCTAAGCGGGCGTAATGTAAGGGCGGGTTATAAACCCGCCCTTACAAGGCGCTTGACAAATCAATCAAGCTGTGCTATAATACAACAAGCATAAGAGTTAGCTATCTGATATTTGATATCTGTTAACTGAAAAATGGGGGCGTCCCGGTTTCGACGGGGATGCAGAGCGGGGATAAGCGAGCGGTGGCCGCCTGCCCACCATAAAACGGGCAAAAGTCTTAATTGACGAAGTTTCTTATAGCAATACAGGTCGCTCAACCAGCTACCTGTTGGCAGCGTAAGCTGTCCGTCCTGTCGGTGAGAATCGCGTAGCCGAATTTAGGGCGTGGATAACGCGGTGCACGTGAACGGGTGACGCTCGATAGCCCGTCAGGTATAATTGAGCTGGAATGTGCCGGGTTTGGCGGGTGACCCGGTAATGTTTGAAACGCTACGGCAAAATAACCGCCTGCGCTCGGAGAAGGTTCCCGTGAAACGTTTTCGGACAGGGGTTCGATTCCCCTCGCCTCCACCAAACAGGTTCAAATCCGAACACTTTCACTTTATCGGTGAGGTGTTCGGATTTGTCGTGCGACTTGAAAATTAAGGTTGTAAAAGTCACCGGAATGTAGTATAATGGCAGAAATGGTACGTACGGAGATAAGACGAGGGATACGTCACGTACTTCTCGAAGTACGTGACCCACTCATACACTTTCCCGCAAGCGGGCAAAGTGCCGTGGGCGTGTGATAGGACGCGCAGAGTTAAGCCGTGCAAGATACCCAAGATACCCACTTGTGGAAGTTGGGTATCTTGGGTATATTCTTTTTCGTTGTGGCGGTTTTATAGAGCGTCCACTCGCTTGTAGCCAGTACACCGCAGAGCGGCAACATATTAGAGCGCGAGAGAACTCGTCAGCAAACTAACAACTTCGTCTATGACTTCGGCGCACTCTCGGATTTTCGCGACGATACGCAAGCGGTTTCCGGAGGTGCTTAGCGCGTTGTTGGTCACGTTGAAGCCGCCGCCAAGGACTTCGAGACTGTCCGAGTCATTGTTGCCGCTTTCGCCGCCCCACATCTCCGCCGTTCTGCGGTACAACGCGCTGATTTCAGACAGGAACGTCATATCCGGGTTCAACTCCATAGCTTTTTCGAGGAAACTGTGACAGCAACTGCCGTTCGTCGCCAGAACGCAGACGTAGTTGGTATAGCTATCCCATTGAGCGTCGCCCTCGACGTCCACGCTGTCGTAGCCGCCGCGCTCGATATAGTTTGCCCACTCGCGGAACGCCTCCGAGCCGAAAACGTAATCGTCTGTCTTAGTGGTCAGTAATTTTGGCAGACGCTCAATCGCTTCGCGGTAAACCTGCGCGAGAGGTAAGTCGCGTACATTTTTAACGACTAAAAGCAACGCCTCGGCAACGGTAGAGGAAACGCGCATAGGTACCGAGCGGTTACTCTGCATAACCAAAAGCGTCTGCCCGCTGTCCTCGTAACCGACAACAACGCTCCAAGAGGCAAGGTTCCACGCGGGAGTGGGACTGAGAATAAGCGCGGGAACGCCGAGGTCAATACTCTCGACCGCTTTCCGGACGAACTGCAAATTATCGGTAACGTACTCCGTCGCGTAGCCGATTTTGTCAAAGACGCTCTCAGCGAACTCTCGGCTGTTCAGGTAGTCCGATGCACAACAACCGCGAAACTTTGCGGCACTCGACCAGATTTGCGTGAAGTTGTCGCCGGTTACTCCGGCAAAAAGCGAGTAATCGTAGTCCGTTACCGAACCGGTTCTTGCCTTGATGGTAACGGGTTTGTCCGATTTCACAATCACGTAGTCAAACCCGCTTTTCGCGAACAGTACGCACCAGCAATCGTCTTTCAACTCCGCAAGTGAGCTCACTCGCGTAAGCTCCGGCGATAGTTCCGGACTGTGAAGCCGAGTGTAGGTTTCGTCAAACAAACCGAAAATGCTCGAGCCGTCCGGTATGCCCGCTGTTCCGAGTACGGGGTCGTACTGACCCTCCGGAAGCGGCCAAACGCCGATACTCTTTGCTGTGGTTCGCACTCCGTCGTCCGGTTTGGGAGCAAGAGCTTCCATAACATACGCCGCGTTGCCGGCAAAGTCGTAGTTCTCGCCGCGATTGTCGCTGACAACCGGGTGAATGTTTTTGAGGATGTTTTTCGTCATAATAGCCCTTTCGTATGAGATTGTTTTGATAATTATACCACAAAGCTCTATTGATTGCAACAATATTCTCAAGCGCTCACAGAGCAACAGCAGACCGCGAAGCGGGCTTAACAATCCGCAGGATTGAGAGGGTTTGGGGTCTCCCCAACAAGGAGTAATCGACGCAATCCGAAAGGATTGTAACGTCAATTGCATTGCTTGCGGAATTGAAATTGGGATTGAAATTGGCGCCGGGATTGAAATTGGCGAGATAAGCTCGCGGGATTGAAATTGGCGCGATAAGCTCGTGCGCTAAAACTGCCGATTTTCGATTTGGCTAGCAATGCCCGAGGACTGCCACGGCACTCCTCGGACGCTAGTTGTGAAGTGGCCCAAGCCTTCTCAAAATCTGCGATTTTGTTAAGCCTCGCACCGCTCGTCTGCTGCGGCTTCGCCTAACACGAGGCGGGCAGACTTTCGTCCGCCCGTTCGTTTGGTTAGCCTACCGAAGTTCTTCTTCCTTCGACGGTTCTAACCGTTTGTCGGTGTCTTTTCGAGATTGCCACTCGGCAAAGTCCCGCTGTCCCTCCTCGGACTCGAAGTAAGTCCTCATCGTCGGGAGCAAACATCTCGCCAACGGCGGCGAGTCGCCGCAGACAAAGCGATACTCTACGCAAATCGCGGAGCCGTTGACCTCTTGAAAATTAAAAATAATTTTGCGGCGGCGTGTCGTTTCCGTCACGCATTGAGTATAACGCACCAATTGCAAAAAGTCAAGTTTACACCGATTCGGCGAAAAATTATTCACCTCGCTATTGACAAGCATAACAGGAACGGAGACGTCAAAATGAAACCTATAAGCGAAAAGTTGACCGAGTTGCGTATTGGATACAACCTCTCGCAAGCGGCGTTGGGCAAAGCGTTCGGAGTGTCACAAAATTGCATATATCGCTACGAACACGGAACGTCCATACCGCACGACGCGCTCCGCAAATACGCGGACTATTTTGATGTGTCTGCGGATTATCTGCTCGGCAGAACGACGTTCACGGAGGGCAAATTGTACTCGGCTCGCCCTGCTTTTTTGAACGACAACAAACAGCTTCAGCAGTTCATCGAAATGTGTTTCGACCCGACTACAGCCGCGAGCGCACGGCTTAAAGAAGCGTTGTACAAAATGATGACGAGCGGAGGTGACGTTGAATGAACGCTGTAATCTATGCCCGCTATTCGTCAAGCAGTCAGCGTGAGGAAAGCATTGAGGGACAACTTCGCGAGTGCAACGTATACGCCGAGCGTTGCGGACTTCGCGTAATTGACAGTTATATCGACCGAGCTTTGTCGGCTAAAACGGACAATCGACCGCAGTTTCAGCAGTTGATGAAAGACTCCGCGAAGGAACTTTTCGAGGTCGTGCTTGTCTGGAAACTTGACAGATTTGCGCGCAATCGTTACGACTCGGCGCATAATAAGGCTACGCTCCGCAAGAACGGGGTGAAAGTCGTGTCAGCGACCGAGCCGATTTCGGACGATAGTACCGGGATTCTGCTTGAATCATTACTGGAGGGCTACGCGGAAATTTATTCGGTCGAATTGGCTGAGAAAATACATCGGGGTCAGACCGAAAACGCTCTGAAAGGTAAATCCAACGGCGGAGGGCGTTCGCTCGGCTACGTCACCGACGCAAATCAGATGTTCGCGGTTGACCCGAAAACAGCACCGATTGTGCAGGAGATTTTTCAGCGTTATGCCGATGGC
>JAISJH010000016.1 GCA_031261635.1 Oscillospiraceae bacterium | reverse complement strand
GACATTGCGATTGATTTAGGCACGTCGGCGGTACGTATTTACCGGAAGGGGAAGGCTATATTTGACGAACCCTCCGTTGCGGCGATTGATAAGGTCACGGGCAAAATGCTCGGGGCGGGCGAGGACGCGCAACGAATGTTAGGGCGCACTCCCGGCAATATCGCGGCGATACGCCCGCTTATCGGCGGCGCAATCTCCGATTATGAGATGACGGAACGTATGCTGCGCGAGCTTATTCACAAGGTCGATTCGGTCGCCTTATTCAAGCCAAGGATACTTATAACCGTACCGAGCGGGATAACGGAGGTCGAGGAACGCGCCGTGATAGACGCGGGAATTGCCGCGGGAGCGCGCAAAATCTACCTCATCGAAGCGCCGATAGCGGCGGCGATGGGCGCGGGCGTGAACATTGCCGAGCCGGACGGTCATATGGTCGTTGACATTGGCGGCGGGACAACCGATATCGCCGTGCTGTCGCTGTCCGGCGTTGTACGGAGCGGCTCGCTCAAAATCGCGGGCGACGCGTTTAGCGACGCCATTGTCCGCTACGTGAAGCGCAAGCACAATATTCTTATTGGTGAGCGTACAGCGGAAAATTTGAAGCTCGAACTCGGGAGCGTGTACCCCAGCCCCGACGTTAACACTATGGAGATTAAAGGCCGCTGCCTGCTGACGGGTCTGCCGCGCGTGTTCACTATCAACAGCGACGAACTGCGTGACGCTTTCGAGGAGCCGGTAGAGCATATACTCGAGGAACTGCGCTCGGTACTCGAAAACACGCCGCCGGAACTAGTAGCCGACATCTCCGGTAACGGCATAGTTCTGACAGGCGGCGGCGCGCTCCTCCGCGGGCTTGACACGCTCGTAACCGCTCGGACAAACATACGCTGCAACATAGCAAACAATTCAGCCCACTGCGCCGTACTGGGAGCCGGAAAAGCCCTAAGCTGGCTAAACGAAATGCAGGAGGGCGCGATAAATTTGGCGCGGCAAAGGCAATTGGATAGGTAACAGTTATCAAATATCAAATATCAGAGACGGTAGTGCAGTTAACAGTTAGCAAATATCAGATATCAGAGACGATGGTTTGGACGTGGTTGCGTCCGCTGTGGCGGGGAAACCACCCCGGCTCTGCGGAGCCACCCCTCCACAGAGGGGATAGGGGGCGCACACGTGGGTTGCGGGATTTTGGAGACTTACAGGGGGGTTCGTCCCCGTCTTTATCCCCTCTGTGGAGGGGTGCCGCCCGCAGGCGGCGGGGTGGTTTCCCGCGCCGAGCGCGACGCAACCCACGTCCAACGTTCCGGCGCAAAGCGCCGGAACAGGGCAGGGCAACGCCCTGACCGTCTTTGCGAAGCCGCCACCGCACTCGCGATACGTACCTATGAAATGCGGCGAAGCAATCCAGGGTTGACGTAGTATCCTGCGTGTGCGCCCCTCGTAATTATTCATTATTCATTGTTAATTGAATTACTCGCTCTCAACTGTTCGCATTGCCGCTATCGTGCGCTCAATCAGCTCGTCAAGCGTCCAGCCTAATTTTTCCGCTCCGTCGGCTATTACCTCTCTTGAGCAGCCGGCGGCGAATTTTTTATCCTTGAACTTTTTCTTTACGCTTGGAAGTTCCAAATCCTGTACGCTTTTCGAGGGGCGCATTACCGCCGCCGCGCCTATCAGGCCGGTAAGCTCGTCCGTTGCGAACAGGATTTTTTCCATTATATGCTCCGGCTCGTAACGCGCTCCCGACAGACCCCAGCCGTGGCTCATACAGGCGCGTATGACGCGCTCCTCCGCGCCCTCGCCGCGCAGAAGCTCCTCGCCCTTGACGCAATGCTCCTCCGGGTACAGCTCGAAGTCGATATCGTGCAATAGCCCCACGACAGCCCAGTGTTCAACATTCTCCGGGTCGTACTCTTTCGCGAAATACGCCAAAACGCCGGAGACAACCCGCGCGTGCCGCAGGTGAAACGCCTCCTTATTGTATTTTTCCAGTATGCTTTGCGCTTGTTGTTGTGTCATAGTCGTGAACTCCTTTTTTTGTAAATAACAGTTATCAAATATCAAATATCGCGCACGGCGCGGGACGTTGTACGCGGACGTGGCACGTAGGGGCGGGTTTCAAACCCGCCCTCCCCCGTCGTACCCCCGTCCGCCGTCCAACGTCCCGGCGCCGTGCGCCGTCTTTGCGAGCGCCGCGTGGCTTGCGATACGTAGGACATTACAGGCGCGAAGCAATCCAGTGCCGGGGGGTTATGATAATTGACAATTGATAATGAATAATGAATAATTACGAGGGGCGCACACGGAGGTGCCTACGTCAACCCTGGATTGCTTCGCCGCGTTTCAATGTTACGTATCGCAAGTGCGGTGGCGGCTTCGCAAAGACGGGCAGGGCGAAGCCCTGCCCCGCGCCGTGCGCGTGGTGCGCCGTTCCGGCGCCCCGTCATTGCGAGCCGCGCAAAGCAATCCAAGCCCCGTACCCCCGGCCAACCCCCCGTAATTATTCATTGTCAATTGTCCTAACCCACGTCCAAACCTTCGTCTCTGATATTTGATATTTGCTAACTGTTAACTGTATAAACTGAATAAAGTCCGTCTCGCAGGTATTCCAGCAGTTCTCTGTAGTTTTCCCCGGCGCTTAGGTAGAGCGCGGCTTCCGCGCCGTGGTTTAGTTCTTTTACCTTTTTTAGTGCCTGACGTTCTGTTAGGGCTTCGGGTAGGCCGTCCTCCGGGGGGGTAATGTTCGGCTCTAAGAAACCTATGGCTTCGCGGAGGTAGGGGCGGGCTTCGTCGTTTGCCGCCGCGAGTTTATTGCCTGTGCCGTAGAGTTTTCGCGCCAGAGCGGCATTTTCGCTGATATCGGTTTCCGTAAGCCAGTAAGTCGCCTTGTAATTTAGGGTATCTTCGTAAAGACCGTAGAAATTCAGCGTTATAAACACGTCGCTGTAGTACACTTCGGTCGGAACGGGCGAAGCGGGGAGCGTAGGCGGCGGCGGGTCCGTCGGGAAGTAGTAAGGGCTGTCCGTAGGCGGCGGGACGTTCGGCTTATACGCCGCGAGCGCGTCGCTCATACGGTAGTACCCGGCAAGGGCGAACTGCGGGTCGGTATACACCTCCGTGCCGTTTGTTATGCGTATAACGTCCGCGTCAAGGGCGGTCTGGAACCTGCTGTAGGCAAGCCCCAGGTAACGCGCGGTAAATTCGGCGGGGACGAACGGAACGCTGTCGCGGACTATGGCTTTCCAGACGAGTTTGTCGCCCTTTTCGCCGTTAGAGCCTGTGGAATCGTCTGTGGAAAGGTTGAATAATAGTTCAGTCTTGTCGCGCAGTATCTGCACTATCTGCTCCGTGCGGTGGTAGAACGCCATACTGCCCAAAGCGTTATCGTGAAACACGTTGTAAGGCACATAGATGACGTTATCAATCATAACCGGCGCGGTGGCGTATTCAAGAGTGAGGAGCCGGTCGTTTATCCCGGTAAAAAATATCGCGTCAGCCGCCTGTATGTACGTTAACGGCGCCGCCCAGAATATCAGCGCAACGATTGTTATAAGCGCTATCGCCACACGTTTGAATTTTTTCATTTCGCCCTCCTTAACAGATAGCGCGTTACAAAACCCATTAGTCCTCCCGCGAGTATTATGAAAATTACGTTCAGCCCGGGAAAGATAAATACCAACGCAAGCGCGGCAAAGAAAAACACGACCGCGAGCGTGTCAATAAGGCTATCCCTCCGCATTTTTATCAGCGTTGAGGCAAACAACGCCGCTACCGCCCCGCTTATACCGCGCAAAGCTCCGCGGACAATAGCGTTCTCAATAAAAACGTTGTAAAACGCCGCGACTATAACAATAACCAAAAACGACGGCAGTACCGACCCGAAGCCCGCCGTAAGCGCTCCGCGAACCCCCGCGATACGATAACCCACAAGCGCGGAAGTATTGACCGCGATAACCCCCGGAAGCGTCTGCGAGGCCGCGATGATATCAGTAATCTGCCCGCTGTCAATCCACCCGCGCTTGTCGCAAAATTCAGCGCGGATAAAGGGTATCATAGCCAAGCCCCCCCCAAACGTAACAAGCCCGATTTTGAACGTAGAGAGGAAAAGGGTGAGGAACAGGCGCGGGGTAGGGTTTTGTTGATTCATAATATTATAGATAATAGTTATCAAATATCAAATATCAGAGCCGTTATGACAATTGATAATTGATAATGGACAATTGATAATTACGGGGGTTTGGACGAGGGTTGCGCGGGGGGGCGTAGGGGCGGGTTTCAAACCCGCCCTCCCCCGTCCCGGCGCCGTGCGCCGTCTTTGCGAAGCACCGGTACGCTTGCGATACGTAGGGCGTTACAGGTGCGAAGCAATCCAGTGCCGGGGGGACAACATACGTGCCTACGTATCGCAGGATACTACGTCAACCCTGGATTGCTTCGCCGCATATCAATGGTACGTATCGCAAGTGCGGTGGCGGCTTCGCAAAGACGGGCAGGGCGAAGCCCAGCCCTGTCCCGGCGCACTGCGCCGGGACGGTGGACGGGGTTACGTGGTACAACCCCCGCCGCTTCGCGGCACCCCCTTCTGCGGAAGGGGGCTTTGAACGCGCTCCTACGTAAGCCCCCTTCCGCCGAAGGGGGTGGTGCGAAGCACCGGGGGTTGTACCCCGCGTCCCTCGTCCAAACCTTCGTCTCTGATCTTTGATATTTGATAACTGTTATTTGATATTTGTTATTTGTTAACTATTCAACAAGCCATATCGGGGTGCCTGTTTCGTCGTAGGCTAGGCGTAGTTCCGCGTTGGGGGTTTGCACGGTTGCCACGGCGGCGGCTTGCGGGGCGGGTAGCAGGGGGGCGTAGTCCGTTCCGGCGGGGTTTGCCGTCAGGAGGCGGATATCGGCCTCGCGGATACCTGTGCCGTCTACCGCTACAGTCGCGCCGGGTGCGCGTATTTCGTATTCGTTGTAGTACCATACGAAGCTTATACGGTAGGTTGTGCCGTCAAACTCGTAGCCCGAATAGCGCAGGGTGAGCAGTTCGTTACCCGCCGCGAAAGGTGCAACCTGCGCGCGCGCGATTTCGATGGCTTCGTTGAGGCTCGTCGCGGGAGCGGTCAGCGCGTAGCGCGTGAATTTCACCTCGCCGCCGGAGAGGAAGCGCGCCTGCCGCTCGTCCTCCACGTAGAGCCACGTGAAGCCGTCCGCGCTGTATTCCGCTTGCAGATAGGCGTTCATACCGAGCAGGGGGAGAATTGTCCGCGCGTCAAGCAGCGGCCGCGAGAGTTCAAGCGCGGGAATGTCCGGCAGAGCGTCGAAAAAGAGGCAGTAGGGGTCAATCCCGCCGATGTTATGCTCAAAAGCGAAGTAGCCGCTGTTTGAGATGTACTCGCCGAGGCGGGGGAGAACCGCGCCGAGATTTGCGATAGTTTCAGATTTATAAAACCGCCCGTCAGCTTCGTAGTAAAGCAGGGCGAAGCCGTTTTCGTCCGGCGTGAGTATAAACCTCCGCGCCTGTATGTCGTGTTCGCGGATACTCGTAACGCCCGTCCAGGCGACAACGCTGTCGAGCGGAACGGGATAGAGGTAGTCAAAGTATAAGCCGACGCGCGAGAGTGCCGCGCGGAACTCGGTTTCGCTTATCTCCTCGGTTTCGCGGGAGGTTCCGAGAGCTTCGCCGAGCGCGACAGAGGTAATACGGTACAGGGCGGCAAGTGCCGCGCTGTCGCCGGTTGCGGCATAGCGGGCTGTGCCGTATATAGCGATAAGCTCCGGGTACGCGGCGGGAAAAAACACGGTAACGTCATTAGTGGCGACAATGGGCTGCGAGTAATCGTTAAGCGTCCCGACGCTGAAAATATCCGAATAATAAGCAAGCAGGAGCATAGCCGAAGTCAAGGCGGCGATAAGCAACGCCAGCAGAACGTTAATAACACGGTGCCGCCGCCGCATATAGAGGAAAAGTTTAGAGTGTTCCAAGTGGCAATCTCCGGGTGTTGGGGGAGTTGTGGGGCGGGCGGGACGCAGGGGCGGGACGCGGGGCGTAGGGGCGCGGGGTGGGACGCAGGGGCGGGGCTTGCCCCGCCCGTTGTGCGCCGTCCCGGCGCAGGGCTTGGCGAAGCCAAGCCCGTCTTTGCGAAGCCGCCGCCGCACTTGCGATACGTAGTTAATGATATGCGGCGAAGCAATCCAGGGTTGACGTAGTAGTCCTGCGATACGTAGACCGTATGTTGTCCTCCCGGCACTGGATTGCTTCGCACCTGTAACGTCCTACGTATCGTAGGCGTACCGGTGCTTCGCAAAGACGGCGCACGGCGCCGGGACGGTGGACGGTGCGCCGTGACGGCGCACCACGGGCAGGGCGTTGCCCTGCCGCCGCGCACGGCGCGGGGAAACCACCCCGCCGCCTGTGGGCGGCACCCCTCCCAAGAGGGGAATTTACGGGGGAGGGCGGGTTTGAAACCCGCCCCTACGTGGTTGGTTCCTCAATCTCAACCGGCTCCGAACTCTCGTCCAAACCCTCGTCTCTGATATTTGATATTTGATAACTGTTATTTGAACTACTGTTCTCTGAAAACAAGTTTGGTATCATCAGTAGCGCGGCTACGAAGGCTGTTAGCGCGTGGAAGATGAAAATTCCGCGGAAGCGGGGTTGCGCGGGGTTTCCCGCTGCTACTCCGTTGAAAGTTATCGCAATCCACAGGAACATCAGCGTCCACTTCGGCGACGCTGTCTCGGGGGTAAACGTAAAACCCGCCGCGTAGAGTGCCGCGAGTGCGGTTACGCCGAGCGCAATCATATCGTAGCTGTAGAGCAGGAGATTTGGCGAGGCGACATAGTTGAGGTAGGTCAAAACCATATGGTAGCAGGGAAAAACCGTCAAGGCCGCCATAGCGAGCTTAATCTCGGCGGCGCTACCGCGTACTCCGGCAAAGGTAACTATCCTAACCGCGAGAGTAAGTACCGCAAGCCCCGCGAGTACCGCGAGCGCGGTCATAACAGCGTCGGGAGCGAAACGCTCAAGCCCCGTCACCTGCCCCGTTCTCACGGCGATGTAGTACCTAATCGCCGTAACCGCGACTAAGGCGAAAGCCAAAAAGCCGAGTACCGGCAATGTAGCGCGCGGAAGTTTCTTAGGCGCGCCGAATACCTCGCGCAGGCCGTGACCCTCCGTTTCGCTGACGCGCTTTACCGTGAGCGACATTATAAAGCTGCTCAAAACGATAAGCCCGCAGGTTACGAGCAGAACGACGCTGACCCGCGCCCAGGGCTGCGCAAGCCCGGTAACTTCGTCAACAATCGTCAGGAACTGCAAACGCCGCAAGGCGGCTCCGCAAGCCCCAAGCAACAGCGCAAGTATGGTGAATATATTCATAAGCCGTTTGATAGTCATAAAAACCTCCAGTAGTGTACTATTTGCATAGCTAATTACATAGTATATCATAAGTGAGCGCAAATTGCAACAGTTATGATTAAATAACAGATATCAAATATCAAATATCAGAGACGATGGTTCAGTTAACAGTTAGCAAATATCAAATATCAGAGACGGAGGGGTGGACGCGGGTTGCGCCCTGCGGGGGAAACCACCCCGCCGCCTGCGGGCGGCACCCCTCCCAAGAGGGGAATAGGACGAGGGTATGGACGTGGGAAAACGCCGCGCACGGCGCGGGAAACCACCCTGCCGCCTGTGGGCGGCACCCCTCCCAAGAGGGGAATAGGACGAGGGTATGGACGTGGGAAAACGCCGCGCACGGCGCGGGAAACCACCCCCCCGCCTGCGGGCGGTACCCCTCCACAGAGGGGATAGGGTTTGGACGGGGGTTGCGGGATTGTGAAATGACTTACTTACGCGTAACCCCCGTTCTAACCCCCGTCCCTATCCCCTCTGTGGAGGGGTGCCGCCCGCAGGCGGCGGGGTGGTTTCCCCGCCACGCGGACGCGTCCATTCCCCTCTTGGGAGGGGTGCCGCGTAGCGGCGGGGTGGTTTCCCCGCCGCGCGGACGTATCCATTCCCCTCTTGGGAGGGGTGCCGCGTAGCGGCGGGGTGGTTCCCCCCGCAGGGCGCAACCACCGTCCAAGCCTTCCAAAGCCCCCCTCGTTAGAGGGGGGAAGCGTCCGCAGACGCGGGGGGGTGCCGCAACCAACGTCCAATCCCCCGTATCTGATATTTGATATTTGATAACTGTTATTTGAAAAAGAGGTTTTTATGAAACACGCTTTGCCGCCGATTTTTGCTTTTACCCTGTCCGCGCTGGTGCTTGTCGCGGCGTTTATTTTTGCCGAACCTATTAGCGAGGCTGTTACCGCGACTGAAAGTGCCGCTACCGATGACGCGCCGCTTGTGGCTGTTCCCGCGCCTGATTCTAGCGACGCTAAACTTCGCGTTAACGTTCTCGTTAAGGGTGAAACGCTGAATATGACGCTTGCGGATTATTTGCGCGGGGTTACGGCGAGCGAGGTTCCCGGGACGTTTTATCCCGAGGCTATAAAGGCTCAGGCTGTCGCGGCGCGGACTAATCTTTACTGGAAGCTCGCTCATACTAACCCCGGCCACCCGAGCGCGGACGTTTGCGACGACCCCGCGCACTGCGCCGCCTACGCAACGGACAGCGATTTACAAGAAAAATGGGGCGGCAAATACGCCGAGCTTATGCCGAATATCGTCAGCGCCGTAAACGCGACGGACGGCATAGTAATCCGCTACAACGGCGATATAATCCAGGCCGTGTTCCACTCCTCCGGCGGCGGTTATACGGAGGACAGCGGCAACGTCTGGACGGAACAGCTCCCCTATCTCGTAACGCGCGAATCGCCGGAGGGTCCCGCGAGCGTCCCGAATTTTATCTCCGAATACGCGTTCACGATTAACGAATTTAAGCGGCTCGCAACAGAAAAATACCCCGGAATATCTTTCGATAAGGGGCTTCTGACAAACGAGGAGCGCAACGCCCAAAGCGGACGCCTGCTATACGTAAACCTAGGCGATAAACGCGTAAGCGGCACGCAACTCCGCCTAATCTACGGTCTGCGTTCGGCAATGGTAAACTGGACAATAGACGGCAACGAAATCCGCCTGACAACAAAAGGCTACGGCCACGGAGTAGGCCTAAGCCAGTACGGTGCCAACGAGTTTGCGCGAAACGGCGCGAGTTATGAGGATATATTGACGTACTACTACAAGGGAAGCGTTGCTTCCAGTTATTCCAGTTAACAGTTATCAAATATCAAATATCAGAGACGGGGGTTTGGACGGGGGTTGCGTCCGCGCACGGCGCGGGGAAACCACCCCGCCGCCTGCGGGCGGCACCCCTCCCAAGAGGGGAATGGGTTTGGACGGGATTACGTAGGGGCGGGTTTCAAACCCGCCCTCCCCCGTCCCGGCGCCGTGCGCCGTCTTTGCGAAGCACCGCTACGCCCGAGATACGTACAATGTTACAGGTGCGAAGCAATCCAGTGCCGGGGGGACAACATACGGTACGTATCGCAGGATTGTACGTCAACCCTGGATTGCTTCGCCGCATATCAATGGTACGTATCGCAAGTGCGACGGCGGCTTCGCAATGACGGGCAGGGCGTTGCCCTGCCCCCGTCCTACGTCCCTCGTCCCGGCGCACCGTCATTGCGAGCCGCGCGAAGCAATCCAAGCCCAGTACCCCCGTCCAAACCCATTCCCCTCTTGGGAGGGGTGCCGCCCGCAGGCGGCGGGGTGGTTCCCCCCGCAGGGCGCAACCCCCGTCCAAACTCTCGTCTCTGATATTTGATATTTGATAACTGTTAACTGTCAACTCTTACACGCTTCTAAAAACAGCGCAGCCGCTTCCTCAATCCCCACGCTCAAAGAAACGCCGGAGGCTCTTGCGTGGCCGCCGCCTCCCAGTTTCGCGCAGATATCGTTTGCGTTTGCCTCGCCTATTGTTCGGACGGAGATTTTTGTTGTGCCGTCCGGCATTTCGCGGAGTGTTGCGGCTACTTCGGGGCCGTCGCACTGCGCGGCTATGTTTGCTATGTCGTCAAGGTCGTAAACGTCCGCTCCCGCCGCTTTGAGGGTTTCGAGCGTTATGAACGCAAGCACGACACGGCCCTTATCGTGAAATTGCAGGTTCCCGAGTATCGCGCCCTCCAGCAGCAGCCTTGACCGCCGCTTCGCCGAGATGAATTTGCGGTTTATTTCAGCGTTCGGCGCGCCGAGGCGCACGAGGTCGGCTCCCGCCTGAAGCGTCGCTTGCGTAGTGTTGCTGTAGCGGAAACAGCCCGTGTCAGTCGCGACCGCGACATAGAGCCAGTAGGCTATATCCGGCGTAATGTGCCAGTTCAGGGTTCGCAGTACCGCGAGAATAACCTCGCCGCAGGAGGCCGTGTCGCCGACGTAATAATTCTCCGCGTAACCCCTGTGCGAAGCGTGGTGGTCAAACGTCAGCCCTATAGGAAAACCGTCATAATTTTTCTGCAACTGCGAAGCGACGCTAGCGTCAATCGAAACGGCGGTATAAGCGGGGTCATACTCCGGGACAAAAAACGCTTCGACAGCCGGAGCGTACAGCGCGGTAACCTGTGCGTTCCTAAGCAAATGCGCGGTCTTGCCGTTCCCGCGAAGCGCAAGGCAGAGCGCAAGCGCGGAACCAAGCGTATCGCCGTCCGGGTTCTTATGAGTGACCAAAAGGAAGTTGTCGCGGGAGCGCAAAAACTCCGCGGCCTGGTCAAGTGTTATGTTTGTCGATGGCATAGTAAAACCTCTGGGCGTGTTGATGTAACAGCGAAGCGCCCGCTCCCGTCATTGCGAAGCACCGGTAAGCTTGCGATACGTAGGGCGTTACAGGTGCGAAGCAATCCAGTAGTACAACCCAAAGACACGTATGTTTCGCTCCCGGCACTGGATTGCTTCGCGCCTATACAGGCTACGTATCGCGGGTTTGCCGGAGCTCGCAAAGACGGCGCACTGCGCCGGGACGATGGACGGTGGTCGGCGGACGGTGGTTTGGAACGCCGCCGCCACACGCCCCTATGCGTCACTTAGCCGTTTTTCAACAGCGCGTCTATTTTCGCGGCGTGTTCGATGCCTCTGTCGAGCGTAAATGTCAGTTCCGGGCTTTGGCGCAGTTTTAGGCGTCGGCACAGTTCGCCGCGCAGGAAGCCCGCCGCCGATTTCAGACCTTTCAGAAGCTCGCGCTCCTCGAACGTTCCGAAGGCTGAAACGTGAACCTTGCAATAACGCTGGTCTTTAGACGTTTCAGCGGCTATGACGGAAACCATACAGCCGGAAACGCGCGGGTCCTTGACCTCGCCGATGATAACAGACAGCTCGCGCTGTATGTCCTCGTTAATACGCTCACGGGCGTGTGATGTTGTAGGGTGCATAATTACCTCAAATAACAAATAACAAATAACAAATATCAAATATCAAATATCAAATACGGGGACGAGAGTTGCGGAGAACGCGTCCCCCGTCCTAACCTTACGTCTCTGATATTTGATATTTGTTAACTGTTATTTGAAACTATCTCCCTCCGAAGCGGCGGTCGCGTTCGTTGTACCATTTTATTGCCTTGTCCAGGTCTTTTGGGGTGAAATCAGGCCATAGGGTGTTTGTGAAATAGAGTTCGCTGTATGCCGATTGCCATAGCAGGAAGTTTGAGAGCCGCTGTTCGCCGCCCGGCCTGATTATTAGTTCCGGGTCTGGTAGCCCGGTTGTGTCGAGGCAGTCCTCAAAGGTCTTGCCTGTTTCGCTTGATTTTTTTGCCGCGCGCAAAATTTCGTCGCGGCCTCCGTAGTTTACGCAGAGGTTTGCCGTAAAGCCCGTGTAGGTATCGGCAATCGCGTGAGCCTCGGCTATAAGTTTTCGTAAGCGCTCTGACAGGGGCGCGGTATCGCCTAGGATACGCATACGCAGACCCTCGCGAGCCATTTTTTCTATTGCCTCAATAAGGTAATCCTCCAGTATACGGAGGATAGCCGATACCTCGCTCTTGTCGCGCTTCCAGTTCTCCGTTGAGAACGCGTAGACGGTCAGATAATCCATACCTATGTCGCGGCAGTAGTAGGCGAGGGTGCGGAAAGCCTCCGCGCCCTGCTTGTGACCCAGCGCTCGCTGAAGCCGCCGGCTCTCTGCCCAGCGTCCGTTGCCGTCCATTATTATTCCGATATGTCTTGGTATTGTCATACTGTAGCGAGTTCCTTGTCTTTAGCGGCGGTAAGCGTGTCGATTTTTTTGACGTAATCGTCGGTAATGGTCTGCATTTCTTTTTCCGCGTCTTTGAGGTCGTCCTCTGTAATCTCGGAAGTTTTCTTTTGCGCCTTGAATTTTTCAATAGCGTCGCGCCGAATGTTGCGGATTGCGACCTTGCTCTCCTCCGCGATACCTTTTACCTGCTTTGAAAGTTCCTTGCGCCGCTCCTCTGTAAGCTGCGGGAAAGAAAGGCGTATAATGCGCCCGTCGTTATTAGGGTTAATGCCGAGGTCGCTCGCCTGAATGGCCTTTTCGATAGGTTTGAGGCTTCCCGCGTCCCAGGGCTGAATGGCGATAGTGCGCGGGTCGGGAACGCTCACGGTGGCAACCTGCGAAATAGGCGTGGGCGTGCCAAAGTAGTCAACGCGTATCTGGTCAAGCACGCCGGGGTTAGCGCGTCCCGCGCGAACCGAGGCAAACTCCGACTTCATAACCTCAACGGTCTTATCCATACGCGTGCGGTAATCGTTATAATCCGATTTGTTCATTGTTGTTATCTCCTTATGCTACAATAAGCTAGTGGTCAGATAGCGACAGGCAGCCGCGAGTTGACCATTTTTGTTGTCTAAGCTACAATAAGAGGGTAATTGGTCTGACGATTTCTCCTTTAGACTTCGAGT
>JAISJH010000009.1 GCA_031261635.1 Oscillospiraceae bacterium | reverse complement strand
CAGGTGCGAAGCAATCCAGTGCCGCAGTCCGCAGATACGTATGTTACGCTCCCGGCACTGGATTGCCGCGCGCCTATACGTCCTACGTATCGCAAGTGCGGCGGCGCTCGCAATGACGGTGCGCCGGGACGGTGGACGGGGTTACGTCGCGCGCGACAAAAACGGGATACCACCCCGCCGCTACGCGGCACCCCTCCCAAGAGGGGAATTTACGGGGGAGGGCGGGTTTGAAACCCGCCCCTACGTTCCCCGGCGCAACCAAACGTCCAAACTCCCGTCTCTGATATTTGATATTTGCTAACTGTTAACTGAACCAACGTCTCTGATATTTGATATTTGATAACTGTTAACTGAACAACACGCCGCTTGCAAAAATCTATCAATTGTGCTATAATGTATCCGTAACGATTTACAACGATATACGCGGCCTTGCGGAGAGAAGGAGCGGCTTATGGCGCATTTTATAGAGCTTACTAACGTTTCCAAGATTTACAAGTCCGGCGAGGTTGAGACGCCCGCCTTGCGCGACGTTAATTTTTTTACCGATAAGGGTGAATTTTGCGTTGTCGTCGGGCAGAGCGGAGCCGGCAAGACTACGCTTCTGAACCTGCTCGGGGGAATGGATACTGCCAGCGGCGGGATAATCAGCGTTGACGGCGACATTGTTTCCGATTACTCGCAGAAGCGGCTTACTTCCTACAGGCGTTTTGACATCGGCTTTGTGTTTCAGTTTTACAATCTCGTGCCGAACCTCACCGCGCTTGAAAACGTTGAGCTTGCTTCGGAGATTTGCAAAAACCCCCTGAACGCCGCCGAGACGCTTGAAAAGGTCGGCCTGAAAGACCGTATGAACCACTTCCCGGCACAGCTCTCTGGAGGCGAGCAGCAGCGCGTCTCAATCGCCCGCGCGCTCGCGAAAAACCCTAAACTCCTGCTTTGCGACGAGCCTACAGGCGCGCTTGACGACGAAACGGGAAAACAGATACTGCGCCTGCTCCGCGATTACAGCGGCAGCGACGGTATGACGGTTATGCTAATCACTCACAACGCGGCGATTACGCAAATGGCGGCGCGTGTGGTCAAAATGCGGAACGGAGGAATACGGAGCGTTACGATTAACGATAATCCTGTTTCGCCGGAGGAGATTGAGTGGTGACCAGAACATTATGGAAAAATATTTACCGCGACGTATTCTCGTCACTGTCGCGCTTCCTCGCGATAGTGATAATTACCGCGCTCGGCGCCTTTGTATTCTGCGGGCTTAGGGCTACCGCGCCCGATATGGAGAACACGGCGGATAAGTATTATAAAGCCTCCGCGCTTATGGACTACCGCTTATTGTCAAGCGTGGGTTTTGACGAGGACGACCTCGAAGCCCTGCGGAACGAGCCGTATGTAGCGTCAGTGTTTCCCGCGTACCGCGCTGACGTATTGGTTTCCGCTCCCGAGGGCGGCGGGGCTGTGAGGCTTCATACGCTTGCTAGGGGCGACAATAACGCTTTGGTTAACGCCCTTGATTTTGTCGAGGGTAGGGGAATTGAAAGTCCCAACGAATGCCTAATCGGGAGCGCGACTTTCCGCGAGGAAATGGCGGCTAAAATAGGCGACATTATAAGGGTTACGGACGAAAACAAAACCGATACGCTAGATATGCTCGCGGTTCGCGAGTTTACCGTCGTAGGAATAGTGCGCTCGCCGCTATATATAACAAATTTTGTAGGCGGCACAGATATCGGGAGCGGGACGCTCGCGAATTTCCTGTACGTTGATGAAAAAGCCTTTGACTTACCCGTGTATACCGAGCTGTTTATAACGGCGGTGGGAAAGGGTGAACTTTCAGCGTTTACGGACGAGTATAAAACGCTTATAGCTGACGGAGTTGCCGCGCTTGAAAAATTCGCAAACACGCGCGCTATGGTATGGTACGACAACATATATAATGAAGCGTTTGCGGAACTCATAAACGCGGAAAACGAGCTGAACGCTGAACGCGCTAAACCCTATGCGGAGCTTCCCGAAGTAAAGCGGCAACTCGATGAGGCGGAAGCGGAAATAGCCGACGGCTACGCGGAACTCGCAAAGCTCAAACGCCCTACCTGGTACGTATATGACCGCGAGTCTAACCCCGGCTACGCGGGCTTTGGCTCGGACGCGGGGAGGATTAACGCGCTCGCGCTGACAATCCCGGTGTTTTTCTTTCTTGTCGCCGCGCTCGTCTGTCTGACGACTATGACGCGAATGGTTGAGGAACAGCGCACGCAGATAGGCGCGATAAAGGCGCTCGGCTTCCGGCGCGGTCAGATAATGTTCAAGTTTATGCTGTACGCGACTGTCGCGAGCGTTGTCGGCTCGGTAATCGGCATAGCGGCGGGGCTGTTCGTATTCCCGGTAACGATTTGGGACGCGTATAAGATAATGTACCGCCTGCCGGAGGTCGAACTCGGCGGCAACGTTTGGATAATCGCGAATACGTTTATAGCGGCGGTTTTGAGTACGGTTATCCCGACCTACGCCGCCTGCCGCGGGAATTTGCGCGAAAGCTCCGCAACGCTAATGCGCCCGAAGGCTCCCAAGGCCGGTGCGCGGGTGCTGTTAGAGCGTATAACAGTCATTTGGAAACGCTTAAAGTTTTCGCAGAAAGTCACCGCGCGGAACATTTTCCTCAACAAAAGCCGCCTGTTTATGACGCTAATCGGCGTAATGGGCTGTACCGCGCTTTTATTGACAGGCTTCGGACTGCGGAACTCTATAACCGGCGTTGCCGTGCGGCAGTTTGACGCTATTAAACTACAGGACGCGGAGGTCGTGCTTCGCGAGGCCTCCTCGGGCTTTGAGGACAGCGAGCTAAACAGCGTTCTGGCGGACTACGGCAGTTCCGCGCTCTATTACCGCGAGCTTCAAATAGACGCTGTAAGCGCTAAAGTCGCCTCGACGACGCTTACAATCAATCTCTTTATCCCGGAGAATTTGGACGCGCTCCCGGATTTCCTGCGGCTTAACAATACGCGCTCGGACGGGGAGCTTACGCTAAAACCGGGCGGCGTTATAATCACTGAAAAACTCGCGGAGTGGCTGAAACTCTCGCCCGGCGACACGCTTACCGTTAGCACGGTCAGGACAGACGGAGCTAACCGCGCCGCGGAACTCACGATTGAGGGCATAGCTGAAAACTATGTAGGCCACCTCGTCTATATCGCGCCTGAAACCTATGAACAGGAGTTTGGCGAGGCTGCCGAATACGACAGCGTATTACTGCGCTTTGACGGAGCCTTTGAACGTAGCGAAATCTTAGGCTCGGTTATCGGGCTTGACAACGTACTCTCCGCGCTCGATATTTCCGTATTCCGCAGCACGGTAGCGGATATGCTGAGAAGTATGGATACGCTCGTGTGGATAATAATTGGTTCCGCGACGGCGCTCGCGTTTGTCGTGCTTTATAATCTGACGAACATTAACATTACCGAGCGCATACGCGAACTCGCGACGCTGAAAGTTCTGGGTTTCTACGAGCCGGAGGTTCGCCGCTACGTCTACCGCGAGAGCCGCGTCCTGACCGTGACGGGTATGCTAATGGGCTTAGTGGGCGGCGTATTCTTAACGCAATACGTAATAGTAACCGCCGAGGTAGACAACATAATGTTCCTGCGCGGAGCGATAACGCCGCTAAGTTACGCCCTGAGCGTAGTAATAACGCTGCTCTCCGCGGAACTGGTTCACCTGGCAATGCGCCGCGCGCTGAAACGTATAAATATGGTCGATTCGCTGAAATCTACGGAATGAGGGCAACCCGCGCGGGGAAAAGGGCAGGGCGAAGCCCTGCCCGTCTTTGCGAAGCCGCCACCGCACTTGCGATACGTAGTCAATGATATGCGGCGAAGCAATCCAGGGTTGACGTAGTATCCTGCGATACGCTGTATGTTATCTCCCCGGCACTGGATTGCTTCGCACCTGTAACGTTGTACGTATCGCGGGCTTATCGGTGCTTCGCAATGACGGGCTGGGCAGGGCAAGCCCTGCCTTCGCCCTGCGCCGCGCACGGACACATTCCCCCGCAGGGCGCAACCCTCGTCCAAACCAATCGTCTCTGATATCTGATATTTGCTAACTGTTAACTGTTACAACGTCTCTGATATTTGATATTTGATAACTGTTAACTAAAAAACTTCTGTACATTTCGCAAACTATATGCTATAATAAAACAAGGTGAGGGTTACGGACGGTCGCGGGGGCTTCACGGCCTCTGAGGAAAGTCCGGGCTGCATAGGGCAGGGATACCGGGTAACGCCCGGCGGCGGCGACGCCAGGACAAGTGCAACAGAAATAGACTGCCCCATTCTCTGGGGTGATGGTGGAAAGGTAGGGTAAGAGCCTACCCGCCGGACGGTGAAACGTACCGGTGCTGTAAACTCTATCCGCAGCAACGTTGGAGCCGCCGTTCAGTCGGCAGGGTTGCCCGCCCGGCTCCGTATTCGGCTCGAGGAGCGCGGCGACGCGCTTCCCAGACAGATGACCGTACTTTGACAGAACCCGGCTTACAGTAACCGCTCACCTTGTTTTTTCAGATAACAGATAGCAGATAGCAGTTAACAGTTAGCAAATATCAAATATCAGAGACGATTGGATTGGACGGGGGGTGCGGGGGAGCGGGGCATTGCCCCGCCCCCGTCATTGCGAGCCGCGCGAAGCAATCCAAGCCCAGTATCTCCGTCCAAACCCCTATCCCCTCTGTGGAGGGGTGCCCCCGCAGGGGCGGGGTGGTTTCCCCGCGCCGCAGCGGGCGCAACTTACGTCCAAACCTACGTTTCTGAATCCATTTTTTCAAACACGGAGAACATTATTATGAACTACAACTCAACTCGCGATAACGGGCGCAAGGTTTTGGGTGCGGAGGCTATTGCCCGCGGTATCGCTCCCGACGGCGGCTTGTACGTTCCGGAGACTTTGCCGAAGATTACGCTCGGAGAAATCGAAAAACTCGCGGGTCATTCCTACCCCGATTTGGCCTTTGTCATTACTAAGCTCTTTCTGCCGGAATTTACCGACGAGGAGGTTTATAGATACACTAAGACCGCCTACGGGGCGAATTTTGACGACGCGCGGATTGCCCCGCTCGTTCCGCTCGGCGGCGACAAGCTTTTTGCGCTTGAATTGTGGCACGGCCCCACGGCGGCGTTTAAGGATATGGCGCTCCAGTATATGCCGAAGCTGCTCACCGCTTCGCTCGATAAGTGCGGCGAAACTCGCGAGGTCTGTATACTCGTCGCGACCTCCGGCGATACCGGCAAGGCCGCGCTCGAGGGCTACAGAGATGTTGACGGTACGCGGATTATAGTCTTTTACCCGCGCGACGGCGTTTCCGACGTTCAGAAGCTGCAAATGGTCACGCAGGAGGGTTCAAACGTCACGGTCTGCGCGATAGAGGGTAACTTCGACGACGCGCAGAACGGCGTTAAGGAGATTTTTGCGGACAACATTCTCCGCGACGAACTTGACCAAAAGGGCGTTATACTCTCCTCGGCAAATTCCATAAACTGGGGGCGCTTATTGCCGCAGATTGTGTATTATTTCTACGCCTATTTGCAGCTCGTTGAGGCGAACGCCGTCGAATTTGGCGGCGAGGCTGATTTCGTCGTCCCGACAGGGAACTTCGGTAACATTCTCGCGGGTTATATTGCCCGGGAAATGGGTTTGCCGATTAGGAAACTCGTTTGCGCGAGTAACGCGAATAAGGTGCTTGCGGATTTCTTTGCCACGGGTACCTATGACAGGCGGCGCGAACTGGTTCTAACCACCTCGCCCTCTATGGATATACTGATTTCAAGCAACCTTGAACGTTTATTATATCTCGCGTCCGGGCGCGACGATACATTGATAAAGGGCTATATGTCGCAGCTTGCCAAAACCGGGAGGTATACGATAGACGAGAACCTGCGGCAGAAACTCGCGGGCATATTCGCCTGGGGCTATGCCGACGACGCGGCTTCGGCGCAAACGATACGCGAAACCTGGGAGGCGCACAAATACCTCCTAGACCCGCACACGGCGGTTGCGCTGAACGTAGCGGGAAAAGCGGGAGGCTACGATATCCCGACGGTAATTGTGTCAACGGCAAGCCCGTACAAATTCAGCGCGGCGGTGCTGTACGCGTTAGGCGGCGACACAAACGCCGACGGTTTAGAGCTATTAGAACGCCTAAAAACGTTAACAGGCGCGGCAATCCCCAAGCCGCTAGCGGACTTAGCGGGAAAAACGGTACGCTTCAAGGAAACGATAGCGGCGGATAAGATGAAAGAGTACGTAGTAGCTGCAACGTAGGGGCGGGTTTCAAACCCGCCCTCCCCCGCGCCGTGCGCGGGTTGCGCCGGGACGGTGGACGGGGTTACGCCCTGCGGGGGAAACCACCCCGCCGCCTGCGGGCGGCACCCCTCCACAGAGGGGATGAGGACGAGAGTTTGGACGTGGGTTGCGGGGACGTGTATTCCCGCAGAGCGTACCTGCGTCCTACGTCCCGGCGCACCGTAATTGCGAGCCGCGCCAAGCTTTCCAAGCTCAGTACCCTCGTCCAACCCCCTATCCCCTCTGTGGAGGGGTGCCGCCGCAGCGGCGGGGTGGTTTCCCCCGTAGGACGCAACCCTCGTCCTGCCCACGTCCCGGCGCCGTGCGCCGTCTTTGCGAGCGCCGCCGCACTTGCGATACGTAGGACATTAAGGCGCGAAGCAATCCAGTGCCGCAGTCCGCAGATACGTATGTTAC